>DATGSY010000219.1:0-4074 GCA_035302125.1 Atopostipes sp. | reverse complement strand
CTTCAGTTGCCGCATTTGCCGTTCGCTCAGACTTGTCTGCTCACTTAAATCATAATCCTCAAGCGTCTTTTCGTAAGGGAATTTCGCCCATTTTAAGCGACGTGCTTTGTTTTTCTCTTCCCGTTTTGTGAGTTCATAATCTAATAGATGATTTAATAATTCATAATAAGTCCAGGACTTTTGCTCAGCCTCCCGCATTAATGCAGGAAGCTCAAGCGAAACCTCAGATAAACGAAGCTGTTTAAAGGCCAGCTGTAATTGTTCCAAGCCATTACTCATTCATCTCACCACCCATAATTTTTACATACTCACTAATTGAGCGAGTAGAGACTTGAATACCGGAAGAAGAGGTTGAAACTGTTTCATCTATTCCTTTAGGAATAGCTTCCGGACTGTGCTGGTTCAAATAGGTAGCGACGTCTCTGAAGTCATTGGCGCTCCATAGTTCATTTTCTATACAGTACTCGAGTGTAGCTTCTCGTTGTTCAGGGAATCTCTGAACACTTTTTTCTAAAACCATAAACTGATCCCGGGCGTACCGTCTATACTTTCCGACGACTTTATCAATAAAGAGAGTAGCTGCTTCTTTTTGGGTGAATAAGTCAATCATTGCTGTGCGATATTTTTGTACAGTTTTTTCTCGGTTACGACCATGATTACGATTTTTTACCAGCTTTCCTTTTTCTAAGGAAATGGTATGTCGCGCAATTTCATCACCAGTGAGCTTATGTAAAATGATTAATTCTTGATCCTTTTCATTTAGATAGACTTGATTGGAACCAACCGTTTTATAGGTACCGAGCGGTACCGAGTAGCGGTTTCCTCTAAATCGAATCGTGTTGTCTTTATTTACGGTAGCTGTTATACTATTTTTGAAAGATATATCTTTGTGTTTGATTGAAGAGACTGGTTTCAAGTGTGCTTTTTCCAGAAGGAACACTGAATCTGGTCTCTTTTTTGTTGTTCCGTGAACTTTGTGATTCCCTGTACGCTCCAACCATGATCGAGATTTTTCATTCCAACTCTCAAGGCCATCATATATTCGATTTTTTGCAAAATTTGATTTTACATAACCAACAACTTTTTCAATCTTCCCTTTACTTTCAGGATCTCCACCGCGACACAAGTAAACATTAAAGCCGAGGGCTTGTTGATAAGCCTGAAAGTCTTGAGTGAGTAAAAGATCACCGGCATTTTCGCTCACTGCGATTAAATTGTCTTGGTCATAGATCATCTCTTGAGGCATTCCCCCAAAATGACGAAACGCATTTTCATGCGAGCGAATCGTGTCTTTAGTCGTAAAAGGCCGATCCAGCCACTCAAGATATTTATAACGGCTATGCGATAAAACGAAAGAGATAAAATATAACTTGATTTCTTCTTTGTTTCTTGTTTTTTGCTTCGTTTCTCCCCAATCAACTTGTATTTGAGCACCCATCTCAACTTCAGGAACCGCTTCGTATTGTCGAATGTTTTTATGCTTGGGTATCGCATATTGATCTCTTAAATTCTTCACATAAGATCGAACTGTACTCGAGCTTACTTTGAAGTCAGGATATTCCTCCAACAACCAATCTTCGATTTGAGCTGCTGATAAATCGCTATGTTCCTTTAGCCACTCAAGAATCGTATCTGCATAAGGATCTAATTTTTTTGTCCGATTTTGTAAACTGTATGTCCATTCGGACATTTCTTCAAAGTCCTTTTCTAAATACTTTCTTACTGTATCTCGGTTTACTCCAACTTTTCGTTCAATTTGACTTTTGTTGAATCCCAATCGATGCAATCGATGGACTTCATGATAAATACTCATCTTTTTTTCGTTCACCTTTCATCCTCCAACTCAATTGATACTTTAAAAGTATAACTGAATTGGCTATATTTCTGGAATAAAGTGCCGAAACTTATTTGGCAATAATTGCCTATTCTAATTTAGCATTAACAGAAGCTTTAGAAGGAGGAAAAAGACCGGTACAGAGAAAGAAGCGGCCAAGTAAACTGGATCCTTATAAAGCAACGATTGAAGAGAAACTGAAAGACCAATGTAGTGCGTATAGTATTTTTAAATTTATTGAGAAGAAAGGTTTTGATGGGAGTTACAGTTTAGTCAAACAATATTGTCGGTCCTTTAAGCAAGAGAAAATTAAGAAAGCAACGGTACGAATTGAGTACACTCCTGGCCTGTCGGCCCAAGTGGACTGGAAAGAAGAAATGAAAATGATCAGCAATCAAGGAGAAATCTTTACGTTTAACATTTTTCTTTACATACTGCCTTATTCAAAGAAGAGATATATCACGCTTACCTTTGATCGTAAACAAGACACCTTGTTTTCTTGTCTAAATGACGCCTTTTACTACACCGGTGGTGTGCCTGAAGAAATCTGGTTCGACAATATGAAGACGGTCGTGGATCATTCAAGAACACAGTTTTCAAAAGCGCAGCTGAATGAGCGGTTTTATGCCTTCAGTAAAGACGCCGGTTTTCGGACGATGGTTTGTCGTCCCTTCCGGCCACAAACGAAAGGCAGTGTTGAAGCTTTAGCCCGAGCAGTTGAACGATTACGTGTCTATAATCACGAGTTCTATGACAGCGTGGATTTAATCCATATCGTCAATGATTTATGTGAAGAAATGAATTCAGAAGTGAGCCAGGCGACCAATGAGATTCCTAATCTCCGGTGGGAGATAAATGAAAAAGAGCACCTACACAAATTGAAAGATGACCTGTTAAAACCTTACTTTGAAGACTTTATTACCCGTAAAGTCACCAATGAGGCGATGGTCAATTTCCGTCAGTGTAAGTACTCTGTTGACCCTCGTTATATCGGAAAAGAAGTTGAAGTCGAACTTTCCGAAAACGAAGAGCATGTGCACTTCTATTATAACGGAGAGCGGATTCTTTCGCACCAGATAACCACACAAAAATTGAATTACCATCAAGAGGACCTGGTTCAAATCTTAAAATCAAACGTCATGAGCCATAAAGAAGAAGACGAAATACAAGAACACATCAAACAAAGCATGAAATTATATGATTTATTGGAGGACGATATCGATGAGTAGTTCGTATCAAAAGCTATTAAACAATCTAGAAGCCTTAAATTTAGGCTTTATGCGAGAATATGTGCCAAATTACATAGATATCGTAAATGAACAAGAGATCCCCTTTACTGAAGCTCTTTTAAAACTCACAGAGCAAGAGCTGGTCTTTCAAGAAGAACAGAAGGTTGAGCGCGTCATCAAACGCGCTCGCTTTCCTAAACGAACCACTTTGGATGAATTCGATTTTGATTTTCAGCCCAGCATCAATAAAAAAGAAATCCTCGATTTAAAGTCGCTCAGTTTTTTAGAGAAGAACGAAAACTTGATTTTTATTGGCAATCCAGGCGTCGGTAAAACACACTTAGTCATTGCCTTAGGCATTGAAGCCTGTCGGCAGGGCCATCGGACCTTATTTATCAGTTGTCATGAACTTCTTTTGCGCCTGCGAGCAGCCTACGAGAAAGGCACGATTGAGCGAGTGATCAAACGATATGTACGATATGATGTACTAATTATTGATGAAATTGGCTATCTGCCCATTCAAAAAGTTGAGGCTGACCTCTTCTTTCAATTACTCACTTTGCGATACGAACAGAAGACAACCATGGTCACTTCAAATATTACGTTATCCAGATGGGGTGAACTCTTCCAGAACACTGAAATAGCCGCCGCCATCTTAGACCGCTTGGTTCATCATACGAAGATTTTTAAAATCACTGGAAAGTCCTACCGTCTAAAAGGAAAGTTAAAAAGTGACTAACTAATTAAATTGCCCAAAACCTACATTTTTAGATTGCCGAAAACCTACAATTTTAAATTGCCCTTGACAGCTTGACTTTAAATAATAATATACTTTTAATTTGTTATATCTCCTAACATACATTCTAATTTTTTCGTTTGTCAAATTAAGCTAGAAATAATCTAACCCTGATACATTCTCAAAGAAGACCTCCAACGGAGTCTTATAATCTAAAGATTTCCTAGGGATGTTATTCCTATGAATTGCGATAGACGAAATGAACTCTTGGCTAA
>DATGSY010000218.1:0-2849 GCA_035302125.1 Atopostipes sp. | reverse complement strand
GCTTTGATTCATGGAATCGTTCGAAATACAATGGATTTGTAGAAATAAGAAGAGGAACAATTACTTAATTTTTGCAACTTGGAAGAGACAAATCAAAAAAGAAAGGGCATAAAGATGAATAAAGAGTTATTGAAAAAAGTGAAGTTAGGGGTTATTTCACTATCCGTTTTAGGTGTACTTGTCGCATGTGGGGATACTGCAGAAGAACCGATTGATGACCCTGGCGTAGAAGCTCCGGGAACACCAGGGGGAGAGCCAGCGGAAGATCCCCAAGTAGAACCAGGTGATGAAGAAGATGAAAATGCAGTAGACGATGGAGCAGAAGACGATGAAGACCTAGGAACTGGTGGAGACACGGACGAAGAAACAGATAATTAATCTTAAATTCTTCAGTGCATCATTACCAAGATGAACGACTTTTAAAACCGAATAAAGTACCGCTTTGATGATCTGTAATCTTAGACAAACTTTCAAGTGCAGAAAACAAGCAAAAATGTAAAGGAATTTTAGAAAACCAAGGTCTATTGAATCATGGAAATAACCGGTTAGTCAAAACGCTAATCGGTGATTTCTGTTTTCTAACCCCTATAAAATAACACCAAGCACATGTTTTGACTGAGAAAAACTTTTTATTTACACTTAGCATGAGAAAATAAATCACCAAAGGAGAGTCTTTTATAATGACAACATTTATTAAGAAATTCAAATTAGGAATAATATCACTATCTGCTTTAACACTCCTTGCCGCATGTGGCGACACGACAGAAGAAATGCCAGATACGGAAACGCCTCAAGAAACAACAGAGGATGCCGGAGAAATGGGCAATGAAACAGATGACGAAACAGGGACACAAGATACAGAAGATGAAACAACCGATGAGGCGACAAACGATACAGGTACAGACACTGGAACAGCTTCGGCAGGCGTTCTTTCCATGGACTTCCAAGTTAGCTTAGACGATGCCGTTCAAACCTTCCGTGATACGTTTGGCACGAATGTCAATATCGAACAAATTGAATTTGATGACGACGACGGCCAATACCACTATGACATCCAAGGTTGGGACGACCAAAATGAATACGAGATGGAAGTGAATGCGGATACCGGCGACATTATCGACCAATCGACAGAAGCTGAAGACGACCCTGAAGAAGAGGCTTTAGATCTTGAAAATTATGTCACGCCGGAAGAAGCCATGAACGCAGCAGTTGAAAATGCGAACACGGATGTCGTTGAAGGTTGGACATTGGATTTTGAAGACGGCCAAGCGGTGTATGAAATTGACCTCGAAGGTGCGGAGGATGTAGACGTCGATGCCGTTTCCGGAGAAGTTATTTAACCCCCTTAAAATGACAGAGAAAGTAAAAGATGAAAAAGATGAACGCCGGGATTCCGAGGCGTTCATTTTTTATGGAGCGAATGCAGCGGGAATACTGAAATAAGGATAGAAATTAAGATTTGTTTGTGTTACTCTAGTGAATGTAAGACTTTCAGAGAGGAGTCCCGTAAATGTACGATATTGTTATGAATTTAATGCTTATTTTATCCGTGTTTTCAATTATTGTCATTGCGATTCAACCAACAAAAACAAAAAGCTCATCCAACGCTTTTATGGGAGGAAGCGAATTATTCACCACCCAAAAGGCGAGAGGGTTTGAAGCTTTCTTATTGAAAGTAACGGTTGTTTGCTTAATTTTATTCTTTGTTCTTGCACTGCTATTAAGAAATATGTAAACTTTATGAATCATCCGAATGAATGCCTATCTGGACAATTTGAAGAATGAGGGTTTTAGAACGCTCTTCTTTTTGTTGTGTCAGGTGGGTTTTTTAATTGAATAGATGAGATGCATGAGGCAATGCTTGAAATGAATTCAATAATTAGAGTGTCATTGAAATCTATTGTAAAATGAATAGGAATAACGAGGTGTATAGAGTGGAAAATAAATACAGTTATGAAAAAAAGGGTTCAAAAGCCGTCATATTATTTCACGCGTATACAGGTACGCCAAATGATGTCAATAGTGTCGGGCGTGCGTTAGAACGAGAAAATTATACCGTGATGATGCCTACTTTTGATGGACACGGGCTAGAAGACCCAAATGAATTACTAAAATACGGGATTAAGGATTGGATCAAAAACGGTGAAGAAGCCTACCAAACCTTAAAAGATGATGGCTTCACTGATATTTCTGTTTTTGGCTTATCTTTGGGCGGTGTCGTAGCGACACATCTCATGCTGAATGAAGAAGTAAAAAGCTATGGTGTCTTTTCATCGCCAGTCCTATCGCTTGAAGAATCGACGGTACCTGAAAACTTTTGGGTCTGGTATCGATTTAAAATGAAAAAGCTCGGACATGATGAAGCAGAAATTGACGCTAAAAAAGACCAAGTGATGAGTGAACTTGAAGAAGTATTGGCTGAAATCAACCAATATACCAAAGAATTATCCGATAGGTATCCGAATGTAAAGCTTCCAGTGTTCATCGGCCAGGGCGGAAAGGATCAAATGATTCCACCTAAACAGGCTGAGATGTTTAAAGAGGCTTTAGTGAATGCTAAAGTGAATTATCACTGGTATGAAGAGGCTCCTCATGTCATAACGACCGGGCGAGCAGGAAAAGAATTACAAAAGGATTTAATCGCTTTTTTAGAAGATTATGCGTAAAATGAAAGAGATAAACAAGCAAAGAGGATGTATTACACAGTATAGAATTTTTGCTTAGAATGGAGGTTTACAAGAATGGCTGAACAAGAGAAAAGAATCGATGAATTAAAAGAACAAGTCATCAATTTTATGGAACGTGAACCAGAAAGTACGTTTTATGTGAACGACATCAGTGACGGTTTA
>DATGSY010000217.1:0-7479 GCA_035302125.1 Atopostipes sp. | reverse complement strand
TAGGCATTGATCAGAATTCTGGGCAAATTCCTATGTTAGGTGTTGTTACAGCAGGAGAACCTATTTTAGCAGTTGAAGATGCAACAGATTTTTTCCAAACTCCCGAACATATTACTTATGACGCAGATGAGCTATTCATGTTAACAATTCGCGGTGATAGTATGATAAATGCTGGAATATTAGATGGCGACTTAGTTATAGTAAAAAGACAAGAGACAGCGGATAATGGCGACATTGTCATTGCGATGACAGAAGAAGATGAAGCTACATGTAAAAGATTCTTCAAAGAAAGTGATTATATACGTCTTCAGCCAGAAAATGATCATCTTGAGCCTATTCTTTTGCCAGATGTTAAAATACTCGGTAAAGTCATTTCTTTATACCGTACACATGTATATTAATGCAAAGGATAAAAGAAAAATCCCTTAAGTTTCTTAAGAATGCTAAACATTCTTAAGACTTAAGGGATTTTATTTTAGTATTGCAATAATGAAAAGATATCGTAGCCTTCTATTTTATCTCGACCATGTAAATCGAGAAGTTCGATTAAGAACGCAGTACCTACAACTTCTCCACCCAGCTTTTCGATGAGTTCAATTGTAGCGGCAAGTGTTCCACCGGTGGCTAAGAGATCATCCACCACTAAGACTCTTTGTCCTGGTTGGATCGCATCTTTATGTAACTGAAGCGTATCTTTTCCATATTCTAGTCCATAGTTTACTTCGACTGTTTCACGAGGTAATTTTCCTTTTTTTCGTGCCGGGGCAAATCCAACACCTAACTCATAAGCTACTGGACAACCGACAATAAAGCCGCGAGCTTCAGGTCCAATAATAACATCCACATTTTTATCTCTTGCATAATTTGCGATTTGTTCAGTGGCATATCGATAAGCTTCTCCATCCGCCATTAATGGTGAAATATCTCTAAATATTACTCCTTTTTCAGGATAATCAGGCACTGAAGCGACATATTTGCTTAAATCCATTTTACTTCTCCTCATATCAAATATTCGTTTCTTTTTACGCATTAACATACCGATTAATTTTCGGTCCTATGAATAATCTCTTTAAAAGAACTATATAAAAATAGCTCCTCTGCTTCGATTTGTTTTTTTATTTCTTGAAAAGCATTTGTTTCTTTGATATTCATTTTTTCAGGACGATCTACTATGTTTAATAGCCCATTATCTATTATAACAAACTTTGCTTCTAAAAACACTTTAACAATTAAAAATACCTTTTCACTTTCCATCTTTAATTGTTGGATTAAGAGATGACCGTCTTTTTGTAAATCAATGTTTTTATGTTTTGCAAAATATTTATATGCTTTTGCAAAATCTTCTCGGTCCGGAAGTCCCATTAAATAATAATGATTCGCTTTATAAAAGTAGCACCGGATAGGAACATGAGAATTATTAGAAACCAACGCTTTAAACCGTTCGATGGATGGTGGACAGTCGACAACAACGATCTCTTGTCCAGCTCGATACTCCTCTGCTTCAGCATCTGTTGACAATAATACTGCTTTAGAAGATGAAGAGATAGCTTCAGACCATGTATCAAAATATTTTGAATTAAAAAAAACATACTCTGTATTTTCACGTAAAAAATGTTCTTTTGACAGTTGACTTGCTCGTTGATCAATAAACAGAGGGCCTGGTATGTTCACGTCAATCATTTGCATTTGCGGTTTTGTAAAACCGTTCCACTCATTGATTTCGACGTACCCGGCTACTGAGATTTCTTGTTCTTCAAATAATACATCACTAATTTTTCCATTTTGAAAAGATATGATATCGAGCTGTCGTTCATTTTGGCCAACTAACATTTTTAAATGATCGCCTTCAACTCCTACCTTTCTTTTTTGCAATACCTCTACTTCGTCACAAGCAATCAGCGGTTTTTGATTATCCGTTCCATAAGGTCTAAGTTTGTCTAACTCTTTTATTGCGGGAATGGACAATTCCTCTATAGTTACATAAGCATCGATTTGTTGGTGGCTTTCTTTTGTATCAAGAGATTGAATATGTTTCGATAACTCTTTTCGAATCATTGGCAAGTTCTCAAATTCAGCACTCATTCCAGCGGCCATATGATGGCCTCCAAATTGAACAAACAAATCTTCAATCTCTAATAAAGCGTCATACAAATTAATTGAATCAATACTTCTCCCTGAACCCTTGGCAATTTTAGATTCCATATCTTTAGAAAATAACAAAGTGGCTTTATTCGTTTTTTCAACGATACGACTCGCTACAATACCTAGTACTCCTTGATGCCAATGTTCATCCGCTAGGACAACAACTTCATAGTCTTCTTCTTGTTGCTCAAGTTTTTTCAATACATCGTCAGTCATTTCATCAACGATTTCTTTTCGTTTTTCATTTTCTTGTTGAACGAATTGAGCTAATTCGAAAGCTTTATCTGGATCATGAGTAATTAGCAAATCCACACAAGGAGTGGCGTCTCCAAGACGGCCAACCGCATTGAGTCTCGGTGCAATTTGAAAACCAATTGTTTCTTCATTAACTTCACTTGGATCTTTACCTATCACTTTATACAATTGGAGCAAACCGTATCTTTGAGTGTTTTCAAGCATTTGTATGCCATAATAGACAATTGCACGGTTTTCTCCTGTTAATGAAACTAAATCAGCTACGGTGCCTATGGCCGCTAAATCAAGCAGTTCCACTGGTAGCTCTCCGATCAGAGCTGTCGCTAATTTCAAAGCTACTCCAACACCCGATAAATCTTTAAAGGGATAATCGCCTTCCGGATGTCTTGGGTGAATGACTGAATGAGCATCAGGTAAAATCTCTGGTAGTTCGTGATGGTCTGTCACGATAACGTCTACATCGTGACTTTGAGCCAATGCAATCGCTTCATGCCCTGTTACACCATTATCTACAGTAATAATCAGTGTCGTTCCTTTATCTATAATCTGCTTAAAGGCCTCTTTATTAGGACCATACCCTTCCACGAAACGATTGGGTAAATAATAATTTACATCCGCACCCAAAGATTCTAAGGTTTCTACCATAAGAGCTGTACTCGTCATGCCATCCGCATCATAATCTCCATAAATGGTTATTTTTTCAAAATTCTCTAAAGCTTTTATAATCCGATTCACACTTTTTTCCATATCATGCATGGAAAAGGGATCATGAAACCAAGTTTCATCGACAGTTAGAAAATCCTGTATCGCTTCTTTAGTTGTTAAGCCTCTTTGCATACATACTTTAACAAATAATTCAGATACGTTTAACTCATTAGATAATTGTGTAATTTCTTCCATGGGTAACTCTTTATTTGTTATCCATTGTTTTTTTGAAGATGTAACCAATTTATCACCTCTATCATTTCTTTCATACGAAAACTCGCAGACTGGCGATTTTTCTATTCACAGTTGTTACAAATCGTTCGTTTCGCTTAAAAAAGATGGGACTATGCCCATCTTTTTTAATTCATAAACCATATAGCAGTTTTAGTATTCAAATTTAAAATGAAGAACTCTCATCTCCGCTCGTTTCTGTATGATGGCTTCTATCATTTGCAGCTGTTTGAGTTTGCATATTTTGAATACGTCGTTCCAGTTCTCGAATTTTTGTTTGTTCTTTTTCTTTTTCTTCTTTTAACTTATTGATTTCTTGTTTATGTACTTCTTTCAGCTCGTCTTTTTCGCGATTCTTTTCTTCTTCAATTTCTTCTAATCGGCGATTTAATCTTTTTTGTTCATTTCGGTTTTGGATAATAACTGTAGTAGATAAAATCACAGCAATTAATACACCAATCAAAAGAGTTGCAATGATGACGACAACTAAAGGCACTTGGATTGTATTAAATCCAAAATTAATGGCTACTGGATCCACATTTAAAACGGAAAAAATCACCACCAGTAGTAATAAGATAATCAGTAAGACAATACTCCATTGTTTTTTCATCAGGAAACTTCCTTTCGAAAAGATCTTTTATCTATTATAATATTTTACTAATAGATAGTCGACCAATTGAGGTGCGAAATGATATAATTTTGCCCCAACGCCTAAAAGGACGGGACGATTCACTTCACGTTTTTTAGTTCCAATTGCGCCAAAAACGGTTTTTCCCGCTTGTTCGACTGTTAAAGTCAAGGGACTTTTATCCGCTTTATCTTTTCGATCACTTCCTACATGATCAAAAAAAGGTGTATCTACTGGGCCGAAATTAACAACAGTCACTTGGATATTCAAAGGCTCTAACTCCATGCGTAATGCATTACTAAAACTTATGACCGCCCCTTTAGTAGCTCCGTACGTCGCATAATTCGGTGTTGAAACTTTACCAGCAAGTGAAGCTACATTAATGATTTGACCCTTTTCATGGTCTACCATTGTCAAAGCGACCTTTTGCGTTAAATACATTAAACCAAGCACATTCACTTTAAAAAGTTCAAGGACTAAATCAAAGTCCGTTTCAATGAAGGCTTCATCATGTCCAAATCCTGCATTGTTTATTAGAACATCTATTTGAATCCTTTCTTTTTGAAACGAGTGAACAAGTTGATCGATGCTTTCTACATCACCTATATCTAATGCATAATATCGTACGCTTTTTGCGCCTAACGCTAGACAAAGATTTTTTACTTCTTTTAGTTGTTCCACTCTGCGGGCACAAAGAATTAATTGCGTACCAGCTTTTGACGCTTCAA
Source organism: Atopostipes sp. (assembly GCA_035302125.1). GTDB lineage: Bacteria > Bacillota > Bacilli > Lactobacillales > Carnobacteriaceae_A > Atopostipes. Next base: position 2,790 of record DATGSY010000217.1, on the reverse strand, counting down.
TGGCCGTCTGCTTTCCTATTCCCGAAGATGCTCCAGTAATTAAAATCGTTTGGCCGTTAATTTGATTCATGATTATTCGTGTCCTCTCGATTTAATGGAACAGTTACTTCTTGGAAATCATTCATTAAATACGTATTTGGGAATACTCTTCGCGTTTCTTTTTTAATTTCTTTCATGTCATTATATAAATAACGAGAACTAAAATGAGTCAACAACAATTTGCCGACTCCCGCTTCTTTAGCTACCTGTGCTGCTTGAATCGTCGTTGAATGATTGTATTGTTTGGCTAATTCTGCTTCATTTGGACCGAAAGTCCCTTCGTGAACTAAAACATCTGCACCCTCAGCCAATCTGACACTATTCGGATGGTGAAGTGTATCACCTAAGATAGTAACTATTCGACCTTTTTGTTTAGGGCCTACAAATTCTTTCCCATCTATAATACGCCCATCTTCTAATTCAATCACTTCTTTATTTTTTAATCTGCCGTAAATTGGTCCTGGAGGAATGTTTAACTCCTTAAGTTTATCAGCGTCTAACGTTCCTTCATGGTCTGCTTCTTCAACTCGGAAACCATAGGAGGGTATCCCATGCTTTAAATTATCTACGGTGACTTTAAACTGATTATCCTTAAAAATAATTCCTTTTTTGTTAAACTCAACAAACTTGAGTGCGTAATTTAAACGAGTCCCTGAATATTTTAAACTAGACAGGACATACCCTTTAATCCCTGGAGGACCATAGATGGTAATTGGATCTTCTCCTCCTTGAAATCCCCGGCTACTTAATAAACCTGGAAGACCAAATATATGATCACCATGCATATGAGAAATAAAAATTTTTTCAATTTTTTTAGGCTTTAATGTCGTTTGTAAGATTTGGTGTTGAGTACCTTCTCCACAATCAAATAACCATATACTGTTTCTTTCATCGAGTAGTTTTAACGCTAAACTACTGACATTTCTTTGTTTGGATGGCACCCCGGATCCAGTTCCTAAAAATAAAAATTCCATATTTCCCCTCAATCTCTCTTACCTAGTTTAATATTCATTCGTCATTACTCAACAAATTCAAACGTGAAATCTAAAATAGCGACTAGATCACCGTCTTTAGCTCCACGTTCTCTTAATTTTTCATCAACACCCATGCGACGTAATTGTCTAGCAAAACGCATAATCGATTCATCATGATCTAAATTTGTCATAATAAACAATTTTTCAATTTCTTCACCGGAAAGAACCCAAACACCATCTGGATCTCTAGTAATAGTAAATGGCTCTTCTTTTTCTTCATGTCTGTACACTACGTGACTATCTGAAGCTTCCTTAGAAGTGACTTCATCCACTTCTTGTTCTTCATACTCTTCTAATAACTCTACCGTACGATACAGCAGTGCATCAATGCCTTGATGTTGAATAGCTGAGACTTCAAACAATTCATAATCTTCATTGAGTTCAGCCATTTGTTCTTTAAATAATTCTAGATGATCTGCAGCATCTGGCATGTCCATTTTATTCGCTACAATGAGTTGAGGTTTATCTAACAATTTCGGATCATGATCACGCAATTCTTCTTGAATTGTTTGATAATCTTCAAATGGATCTCGACCTTCAATGCCACTCATGTCTAACATATGAAGAAGCACTTTTGTTCGTTCAATATGACGCAAGAATTGTAAACCTAACCCAACGCCCTCAGCTGCCCCTTCAATAATTCCTGGCATATCACCAATGACAAAAGTACGACCATCTCTTAATTCAACTACTCCAATATTAGGCGTAATTGTCGTAAAAGGATAGGCTGCAATTTTTGGTTTGGCTGCCGTTACCACAGATAAAAAGGTTGATTTTCCAACGGAAGGAAATCCTAGTAGTCCAACATCAGCTAATAATTTAAGTTCTAATACTAGATTCAGTTCTTCACCAGGTTCACCATTTTCTGAAATATTGGGTGCTGGATTACGTGAGGTTGCAAAACGGATGTTTCCTCTTCCACCACGACCACCAGAAGCTACAACTACTTTTTGTCCGTCTTCCGTTAAATCGGCCAAAACTTCACCAGTGTCTTCATTCTTAATCACCGTTCCAGGTGGGACAGAAACCATTAAATCTTCAGCTGCACGACCGTGCATCCCCTTAGACATTCCATTTTCACCTTTATCTGCTTTGAAATGACGATTATAGCGAAAATCCATTAAAGTATTTAATCCTTCGTCGACAATAAAGACAACATCGCCGCCTTTTCCGCCATCTCCTCCTGCAGGACCACCATCAGGAACAAATTTTTCACGGCGGAAAGCAACCATACCATCTCCACCATCACCAGCTTTTACATAAATATTTGCTTGGTCTATAAACATATTTTCTCCTCCCTTCAGCATTCATTAATATGTTACAGTATTTCCATGTGTAATGAAACAATTACTACATAGAGCTCTTTTAATCTTTTGAATTTCTATTTTATATAATGTATACCAATATAGTATTTTATAATATTCAAGAAAAAAACTCAAACAAAGTCAAAATGACCTTATTTGAGTGTGTCTTAATGCGTAATTTCTTTTGTATGTTCAGCTTGTAATTCTTCAAAATATTTCATAAACCGATCAATATGCGTCTGCATCGCTTCATCCATGGCTAACATCGCATTATTAAATTGTTCATCATTATAAGATAAACTCCCGTTTGGATGAATTACACGAACATTTAATTGTTCTTCATGAATATCCGAGATAGGTTCTTCACTCGTGTCCACCAAGTATTGTATTTTCTTTGTTTGACGAATCAAAGA
>DATGSY010000216.1:0-3380 GCA_035302125.1 Atopostipes sp. | reverse complement strand
ACACCTTTCCATCCTCCAAGGGCTAACCCGTATAAAACAGGACGACCTAATGCTACGATATCCGCTCCACTCGCTAGTGCTTTAAAGATGTGTTCACCTCTACGGATACCACTGTCAAATACAATCGGCACACGACCGGCTACAGCTTGAGAAATGCCTTCCAGAGTTTCGAACGATCCTGGTGCTCCATCTAATTGACGTCCACCGTGATTTGAAACCCAGATGCCGTCTGCGCCTGCGCCGATGGCTAATAAAGCATCTTCTGGTGTCTGCAATCCTTTAACGAAAATAGGCAATTCAGAATATTCTTTTAAGAAACGCACATCTCGTGCACTAATTTTCTGTTTGGATTGTGCATAGATATTATTCAGAGACATATTCTTCCCAGAACCCGTTAAGTATCTTGAAACAATCGGCATACCGAAAGGATAAACGAATTTATTTCGAATGTCTTTTTCACGGTTCCCACTCAATGTGGAGTCTGCCGTTAGAATGATCGCTGTTGCCCCATCCGCTTTGGCCTCATCGATAATATTTTTATTCAATTCATCATCTTTACTCATGTAGATTTGGAACCAGCGCGGTGAACCATCTAAACCTTTTTCAATCTCTTCAAATTTCGCTCCAGAATATGCACTAATGGACATAATCGTTCCAAATTCAGAAATACCTTTTGCGGTACCAGCTTCTTTTGTTTCATGCGCTAACCCATGAGCGGCTATTGGAGCCATAATAAATGGAACTTTCAAATCATGCCCTAATATCGAAGTCGATGGGTCTGGAAACTCCACGTCCGCGAGTACCCGAGGCAAAATTCTTTTGTATTCCCAAGCTTTGTCATTCTGACGGAGGGTGTATTCATCGCCTGATCCGCCTGAAATGTAATCGAATCCTCCATGAGGGATAATCTGACTGGCTTGTTCTTCCAATTCATACGTGTTGACAACATCAATCTCTTTTATTTCCGTTGGTGCATTATATGTTTGTGTTTCTTCTACCATATTAAAATTCCTCCAATTGATTTTTTGTTATCCAAAGATTAAATGAATGAGCGGTTCAGCGAAAGGCGCAAGTGCAACGACCACAATACCGGTAACGACAATGGATAAACCAGACATCGCACCTTGCACTTCTCCAATTTCAATGGCTTTTGCGGTACCCATGGCATGGGAAGATGAACCAAGGGCTACTCCTTGAGCGACGGGGTCGTCGATTTTCCCAAAACGAAAAACAGACGGTGCAATTACTGAACCAATAATGCCCGTGAAGACCACGACTGCAACAGTTAATGAAACAATTCCGCCCAAGGACTCTGAAACGCCAACTGCGATGGCGGTTGTGATCGATTTTGGAAAGAGGGTGGCCATCATTTCAACATCGAAGCGGAAGAGTAATCCAAAACCAAAAATCATAATGGTATGGAAAACCACTCCGGATAAAATACCCGTCAATATGGCTTTATAATTGTTTTTTAAGTAATCAAAATTCTTTTCTAGCTTGATCGCCAAAGCAACAGTCGCTGGGGTGACAAAGAAACTGATTAAACTTCCCCCTGCTTCGTACGTCTCATACGGGATTTCAGTCATTAATAAGATGGCAATAATAGCTACAATTGAAAATAATAAAGGGTTGAAGAGCGGTGTTGCCCATCTTTTTTGCAACTGTGCAGCTAGTAAGTAAAAACCTACTGTTAAACTTACCCATAAATACGGGCTATCGAGTAACATGTCCATCTTGCGCACTTCTCCTCTCTGTAGGTATGGTTGATTCTTCTTTTGGTGTATGACCCTTTACTTTTTGAACCACTTTTCCGACAAACCACATCATGACTGCTGTAGTGACCACCATGATAACTAAAAGCTGTAGCCATGACTCGGCCAAAACATCAAAGTTCGTCATTAAACCAACACCTGCAGGCACGAAAAAGATTGCCATGTTGTCGGTCAACCAAGTCCCCACTTCGTCTACTTGTTCCAACTTCACCCAATTAAAATGAAGAGCAAAAAATAATAAGACCATTCCAATCACACTGCCGGGAATCGCTACGATACTTGCGAGCATACTGGACAATATTTCACCAAGCAGTGAAAAAAGAAAGATCCAAAACAATTGTTTTAAAATTCGCATTCAAACTTCTCCTTTGCATTCGCGCTAATAGATTAAACAATGTAAGCGCTCAACTGCATCTAAATATTAGCATAGAAAGAGACCTCTATGTTATATCCGTTTTTTATGGTATGATAAATTTAATTTATGAGTATTTCCTGTCTCATTGATATCATTTATGTTAAATTCATCACAATTAACTTTTTTATCTTTCAAAGGAGTTTAAAATGAAATTACAAGATTTAATTTACTTTAATCATTTAGCTGAAAGCTTAAGTTTTACAGAAACAGCCGAGCATTTTTATGTCTCGCAACCATCTATATCTACCGCTTTAAAACGATTAGAAACGGAATTGGATACATTACTCATCGATCGTAGAAAAACACTGAAGCAAATCAAACTTACCCCATCTGGCAAGCTTCTATATGATAATGCGAAGAAAGCCCTAAATATTCTTGATGCCACAAAACAAGAAATTCAGGATTTAGAACAAGAAACGGTTTACTATGGTTTTTTACCGACGATAGGCGGATATTTTTTACCAAAAATTATGCCTAACTTGAAGCGCTACACCTCCTCCATTAAATTTGTCGAGGAAGAAAGCTCGGACATCATGTTAGATCACATCAGAAATGAAAAAGTGCCTATCGCCATTTTAGGCCATACCTCCCCTCATATTCCTGATAATAAAATGAAACAATTACGGATTAAAGAGGAAGAAATGGCCTTATGGGTAGCCAGAGACCATCGTTTAGCTGGAAGAAAAGTAGTGGATATCGAAGAGTTACGCGATGAAGTTTTCATTTCATTATCTGAAGGCTATACACATCAACGGATTTTTGAACAATGGGCGCGTCGATCTCAGATTGCTGAGCCAAACATCGTGTATGCGAAAGAGATAAAAACTGTCCACTCCATCGCAAGTTCCACTCAGATGGTTGCTTTTATGTCAGATATTATTGTCGGAGAAAACGATCAGCTGGTACGGGTGCCTTTGAAGTCAGCACCGAAGTTTTATATTAGTTTAATCTTGAATGCCGAAGCTGAACACTCTTATATCCAACAACAGTTTAATGAAGCAGTGATTGATGCGGTGAAGGAAGAGTTTAAAATACTATCTTAAATGTAAAAACTTACTGTCTCTTATACAAATAAAAAAGGAACACCTACAAATGGTGTTCCTTTAAAGTTTATATTCTTTTTTATTTAATGAAGCCGAGTGCCGGGATCGAACCGGCGACCTCATCCTTACCATGGATGCGCTCTACCTACT
>DATGSY010000215.1:0-4030 GCA_035302125.1 Atopostipes sp. | reverse complement strand
ATATGCTACAAGCGATGAATACGGGACATGAAGGCTCAATAACGACCGTACATGCCAATTCCCCGGATGATGCCCTTCGCAGAATCGAAGCGATGGTCGTAATGGCAGGTCTAGAGCTACCTGCGAAAATTATACGAGAATATATCGTCGGTGCACTTGAAATTATCGTTCAAGTGAATCGTTTAACAGACGGAACACGAAAAATCGTCTCTATATCCGAGTTGAAAAAAGAAAAGGATGGAAGCTTTTCAATCCAGGAAATATTTAAATTTAAACGAACAGGCATGACGAAAAATGGGCAAGTACTCGGTCACTATACAGCAACAGGCTATATTCCACAATGTTTAGAACGCATAAAAGTATTTGGTAACGACATTCCAGAATCAGTTTTCATGCAGCCTAGGGAGGTGAGAGCTTGACATATGTCATCCTCGGAACGTTAGCTACATTTATGTTCATTATCGCCATTTACTACTATTTAGATTATCGCAAGGAGAAAAAAGAATGGCGAAAAAAAGTTGAATCTTTTTATGACTCTAATCAAGAAAGAAAAAGCTTCATCGTCGTTTTAGGTGATCGCTATGACAAAACAGATATGGCCAAACCGATGTATGAAAAATTAAGAGCGGCTAACATTCCGTTGACCCCATCAGAGTTCATCGGAGCTCAAATCGTTGTATTTATGGGAGTTGTCATCGTTTTAGGAAACATGTTCAACCTCGGAATGCTTATTTCAGCACTAATCGCTATTTTAATCAATGAAGTCGGAAAGCGGATTTTATTTAAAGTACGACAAAATAAAATGAAAGAGAGGCTAGCCGAACAACTTCCAGAAATTTGCCGCATACTTGCTAATGCGACACGTTCTGGAATGACATTAAACCAAGGGATCCAACTAGTTGCTCAAGAAATAAACGAACCAGCCAGAGTAGAGTTTCGCAGGCTCGCCCATGAACTGTCACTTGGAATTGATTTTAATGCCGCGATTCGCATGATGGAAAAACGAGTTGATAATCAAGAGTTTAAATTATTTACAGCAACCGTCCTTATTCAGAAAAAAGCAGGTGGGAACTTATCCGCCGTATTGGACGAAATGAGTCAAACATTAGATGAACGAAAAATTTTGAAGCAAGAAATTAAGACGATGACAGCGGAACAGCGATATATTTCATACTTAGTTCCCGTCATTCCAATTTTTCTTGTTTTAATGATGAATAACATAATTGATGGATTTTTGGACCCACTCTTTTCGGGTTTAGGCATTATATTACTCGTATTCTTTATCGGCGGAACGATTTTAACCTTCTTGTTAGTCCGTAAAGTAACGAATATTAAGGTGTGAGGATATGGATGGATTAATCGTCATCTTTTTATCGTTAACATTACTGTTCTTCGGGTTATGTTTAATAAATGCATACAGGTTTATCGTCTATAAACATGATTTAAAAAAGGATTTAGAAGAAGAGACAGTAGTTCATGACGTATTTGAAAAGAAAACGACACGAAAAGAAAGAACATTATCGAAAGTATTTGAGTATGCCGATGATTTTTCACATATTGGGCAAAGAATAAACTTTTTAAGTGAAGATCATGAAGTAAGAAAGTGGTTAAGTCATGCGGGTTACCCATACCAGTTAACCGTTGAGCGTTTTCAAGGATTAAAAATTTTTCTATTTATTATTGGAATAATTGCTGGGGGCTTGCTTTTAGTCATTAGATTTCCCCTTTCGCAGTTTATGGTTATCTTATTTCCGATTTTCGGTTATCTTGGCGCGATTTATTGGATAAAAGGAAAGGCGAAAAAACGGCAAGAAGAGCTTTCTTATCGGCTTCCAGACTTCTTAGATACGATGAGTGTCACATTGCAGGCGGGAGTCGGATTAGATCAAGCATTGAGGGATATCGTCCCCTATTTTAAAGGTCCAGTCCAAGAAGAGTTTGGTCGCTTTATCCAAGAAGTAAGCGTGGGAGTACCGCGTCAAACGGCGTACCAAACATTGTTAGACCGAAATGAAAGCCGAGAATTTCAAATACTTATCAAGTCGCTCATTCAAGGAGAAAGACTTGGTGTTCCAATATCTAAAACTTTCCAGCAACAGGCTGAAGAAATGCGCAAAATTAAAAAGGAGTTGATAAAAGAGAAGGCGGCAAAAGCCTCTCCAAAAGTCACATTAATTACTACCTTTGTTGTGTTACCGTCGTCATTGTTGCTAATTGGTGGGTTAATGGTGATCAACATGTTCAGTCAAAATCGAAATGTGTTTCAAATGTTTTTTGAGTAAAAAATTATTTTTTAAAGGAGATGTTTTTAGAATGAAGAAGATGTTAACAAACCTTTATTTTGGCATGATGAAGCCTTTACGAAATGAAAGAGGTGCCCAATCTTTAGAGTGGTTAGGAATTGCTGCACTCGTCATTTTAGTGTTGGGGATTATTTCGACGGCAGTGAGTGGTGCAAATATAGGTCAGATTGTTTCTGATATCGTAGATAAGATAAGACAAATGGTTGGATAATAAACGATCTAAAGGATGTGGCATTAATGATCAAAAGGTATTTGCCCTTTTTCGTAGCAATTATACTTTTACTGTTAGTCACAGGGTGTTTTGGATCAAATTCAAGTGATAAAAATGATACAAACGAAAACGAAGATATAAAACAAGAAGACCGTGAAGAAAATGAAAAAAATGAGGATGAGTCAATAGAAGTGGGTCAACAACAGGTGGAAGAAGAGGATGAAATTGTTGTTGATCCCCTTCCTTCTACTTTTGAAGAACTTGAACAATTACCTGCTGGTCCTGATGCTGGATGGGTGTATGAACCTGAAAAACGAACCATGGAAGAATCAAAACAATTAGTACTTGAAACCTTCAGTGATTTACCTGATATAAGCAATAATCCATCCCAAGAACAATTAGACTATTTTTATCGTGAATTGCTTAAAAGAGTTCAGCGAGACTTTCAAGGACCTGAACATATTAAAAGGGAAATTAGATTTTCGGCACTAGGGGATCCAGATATTGGTGATTCAAGGTATGAATTTAAAGAACAACTAAATGTCATTGTACTACTTGATGCTTCTGGAAGTATGGCCAATCTCGTGGATGGTGAAAAAACTAGAATGGACGCAGCAAAAGACGCCATTACTTGGTTTATGCGTGATTTACCTGAAGAAACGAATGTTGCTTTAAGAGTTTATGGGCATGAGGGTTCGGGCTCACAAAGTGATAAAGATCGTTCGTGCTCAAGTTCTGAATTAGTTTATGGTTTTGCACCATACGCAGAAAGTGACTTTAGTGCGGCTTTAAATCAATTTCAACCAGCTGGATGGACGCCAACAGGGTTAGCTTTATCTGAGGCAGAAAAAGACTTATCATCCTTTGATGGAGAGACGAATACTAACATTGTTTACCTTGTTAGTGACGGGATTGAAACTTGTGAGACGAATCCCCTTGAAGCAGCTGAACAATTATACAACTCTGATATTTTACCAATCATAAATGTCATTGGATTCGGAGTACTTGGTAACGAACAAAATCATCTTAGAGAAATAGCTGATCGTGTTGATGGCATTTATCAAACAGTTAATGATGAGAATGAATTATTAGAAGAATTTAATAAAACAAAACAAATTTCAGAAGCATGGGAAGAGTGGAAAAAGCAAGGAATGATTTCTCTTAGGAAAAGAAATTTTGAAATTGAAACTTTAATTTATAGATATATAACAAATCAAAGGGTAAATCGAGGCAATCAAAGAGAACAGATATACCTTTTACTCTCGGTATTTAGAGATCACGATTTATTTGATAGAGATTCATTTCAATATCTTGATAATTTAAACAAAGAATTTCACGACTGGATTGGCGGGGAAATTGAAAGGTTTAGAGAAGAGTTGTATGAGTTAAGTGATGCAACGTATGAGGAAGCGATTAAAAAATTGGAAGAAAGATATGAAAGCAATGTGGATGAAAATTAGTTTGAATACATTGAGACTTATTCATTTATCAATATAAATAAATGGGAGCCTTTATA
>DATGSY010000214.1:0-4020 GCA_035302125.1 Atopostipes sp. | reverse complement strand
CCTTGACTGACTCCGCGACCCCAGAATGTATAAGTTTTTCCATCTGGAAGAATAGCTTCTTGAATTAAGCGATTGACTGAAAATAAACCAGGATCCCAACCTGTCGCAATCACGGATACCTTTTCATTTTCTTTGGCGATTTTGTTCATTTTTTCAAAGTATTCTGGAATTTGAGCGTGTGTGTCGTATGCATCCACTGTATTGAAATGTTCAATCAAAGCAGGACCTTGTTTTGGTATATCCGTTTTTGATCCACCGCAAAGGATGAGGACATCTATTTGATCTTTAAAATCCAAAATATCGTCGAGTAAATAAGCCGGTGAATTTGTATCTAATGTTTCTGGTTGACGGCGAGAAAAAATCCCCACAAGTTCCATATCTGCGTGATTCTTTAAGCCGACTTCTACTCCTCGACCTAGATTTCCATAACCCACAATCCCTATTTTAATTTGATTCATTCTGATTCCTCCGTTTATGTATGAGATAAGTACGATGTAAGTGTTTTTAAAAATATTAAAGAATTTATAGCTTTGTCCGTAAAAACAAAACTCCCTCTTTATTTTAAAGGAATCATCCAATAAAACAAAGAGAGAGTTCTCATTTTATTTTCATTTATGAAACTTTTAAAAGGTCATCGTCGAATCGATGTTCTTTGATTATTCAGCTTTCGCTTCTTCTGTTTCTTCGATGTCTTCTGTCGTCACTTTCGGACCATCCACTGCTTCGCCGATGCCGTATGCTGCACGAACACGTTTGTTGACGTCATCAAAGATTTCTGGATTATCATCTAGATATTTCTTCGCATTCTCGCGTCCTTGTCCAATACGTTCTTCACCATATGAGTACCAAGAACCTGCTTTTTTGATAATATCTTTTTCAGCAGCCATGTCGACCAGCTCTCCCACTTGAGAGATTCCTTCACCGAACATGATATCTACCATCGCTTCTTTAAATGGCGGTGCTACTTTATTTTTCACCACTTTAATACGTGTACGGTTCCCGACCATGTCCGATCCTTCTTTGATGGATTCTGCACGTCGAACCTCTAAACGAACACTTGAATAGAATTTCAATGCGCGTCCACCTGGAGTTGTTTCTGGGTTACCAAACATAATTCCTACTTTTTCACGAATTTGGTTGATGAATATAGCAATGGTGCCTGTTTTACTAATTGTTCCAGATAATTTTCTCATCGCTTGTGACATTAAACGAGCTTGCAACGCCACGTGAGTATCTCCCATTTCACCATCGATTTCTGCACGTGGCACTAAAGCAGCCACCGAGTCTACAACGACAATGTCAATCGCGCCACTTGAAACTAATGCATCCGCAATTTCTAAACCTTGTTCACCCGTGTCTGGTTGTGAAAGAAGTAAGTTATCTGTGTCTACGCCTAATTTCTTCGCATAAGATGGATCTAACGCATGCTCAGCATCAATAAATGCGGCTGTTCCGCCTTCTTTTTGTACAGATGCAATTGCGTGTAGAGCTACTGTTGTTTTACCCGAACTTTCAGGACCATAAATTTCGACAACTCGACCTTTCGGGTAACCTCCTGCGCCTAATGCGACATCAAGAGCGAGTGAACCAGTCGATACTGTTTCCACTCTTCGGTTTCCTTCATCGCCAAGTTTCATGATGGCACCTTTACCGTAATCTTTTTCAATTTGCTTCATTGCGCGATCCAATGCTTTTTGTCTGTCTTCTGAAGCCATATTCACCCTCCGTTTTTTTCAGTTCGAATTCAATTATTTTTTTCAATTTCGTTGAGTCGTTTCTTCCATGCAATAACTATATTTTACCTGTTTTTTGAGTAAAAAGCAATAGTTAATCGAACATTCATTCCCTTTTCGTCTAATAATTTTCTTCGAGTTGAGGCAGATCCAATAAGAAACGACGAATGGTATCACTTACCTTTAATGGTAATAGCCATCGAGCAAAGTAAGTGCGTTTCTGTAAGTCAATTTCTTTTGTATAAACTTCTCCACCCTTAGTCGCAATACTGATGATTGCCGTTTCTGGCATCCGATTAAATGATCGTTTATTTTCACCTAATCCGGTCACTGCAAGTCCATAATCGGAGTCAAAAGTAGCTACGGCATGCTTTGCAAAGCCTTCGTTCGTCTTTTTCGGATTTTCTGTGTTTGGCGACTGGCTAAAGTACTTTTCAGCATCCGCATGTTGTGTAAAGTAGAGTCCCCCTTTAAACGCTTCTTTGTGTGGAATATTGTGCACTAATCCATCCACAACTTCGCCGTCTGTATGAATTTCAATTATAGATAAGGTTTCATTGTTCACTGCTAATTCTTCAAAGACAACATCCTGAAGGCGTGTCGTATTGTATCCAAAGAAGTGATTTCCTAAGATTGCAAGAATTCTTTTCTCCATTTCATCCAGTAATTCCATCCCTTGTTCTTCTGTCGGCGCACTAGCCGTCACTCGTACTTGAATAATGCCACTTTTTGCATAAATAGCGATGGTTGGATTCGTTTGATTTTCAATCAATTTGCTTAACTTTTCGGCAATTTTTGCTTCAGGCAAACCATAGAAATTTAAATTTCGTGACCGTAAAATATAGTTTTTGGATGATTTTTTTGTAAGTAACGGCAACAAATGATTGGTCACCATATGTTCAAATTCATTTGGAACACCTGGCAATAAGACATAGATATTCCCTTCTTTTTCAATATAAATTCCCGCTGCCATTCCAATATCATTTTTCAATGGAGTGGAACCTTCTAAAACCATCGCCTGGCGATAGTTTCCTTCCGATATATCTTCCGTCTCATAACGTTGGATGACTTTTTCCAATGACTCTTCATCCACGACTAAATTTGTGTCTAAGTGTTCAGCCAGGATGCTTTTGGTAATGTCGTCGTCGGTTGGACCTAATCCACCAGAAACAATCACAATATCTGCCCGATCTTCCGCAATCTGTATGGCTTCTAGTAGTCGTTTTGGATTGTCTCCCACCGTGGTGTGGTGGTAAACATGAATACCAATAGCTGCCAATTCTCTCGCTAGAAAGGGAGTATTCGTATCAGTGACATCTCCTAAGAGTAATTCTGTTCCGCTTGTAATAATTTCTGCCTTCATGTTAAAAGCTCCTATATATAATATTTGCGTTTTTTTCCGTTTTTCACTTTTTTATTTTAAATTCTTTTTATTTTCTTTTGTTTTTCTAAAAAAATCGTTAAAAGTAAGGGTTACATTCAATATTTTACAGTTGTCCTATTCGAAAGTCTAGAAAAGCGAAAGCCAACGGAAAGCCATAATCCACTGACTCTCTATGTGTCCCCTGAATGTTTCAGTCAAATCAAAAAAGGCAGTTATGCGAAAGCATAAGCTACCTTTGTAATAAGTATTCTTCATTTAAGAATGTAATGTATCCTGGAATAAGTGGCGTGCATTGTAGAAATAATCAAACCCAGAATAAATGGTAAAGAATAAAGCAATGTATAATAAAATTTCACCAATCGGCAGACCCGTCCATCCCAGTGGGAAATCGTCTACTAATAAAAAGGTAATCGACAATAATTGGGTCACTGTTTTTATTTTTCCTGGCCAAGCAGCAGCCAACACCGTTCCACCTTCTTCAACAAGCAACAAGCGCAGCCCTGTGACTGCGAATTCTCGTGAAATAATGATGACAACCACCCACGCTGGAGCCAATCCTAATTCAACGAGGACAATCAATGCAGCAGACACTAACAATTTATCGGCTAATGGATCCGCAAACTTCCCAAAATTGGTGACTAGATTGTCGCGACGTGCGATATACCCATCCAACCAGTCGGTAAAACTTGCGCCAACAAAAATAAGCGCTGCTAACAACAATTCAAGTTCCATTTGTGAACCTAATAACTCTACCGTGCCCCATTCCAGTGGGACGACAGTGAGTATGACAAAGAAAGGAATTAATAATAATCTCAAAAAAGTTAATTTATTTGGTAAATTCAATGTTTACTCCCCCTATAACTGAACCTTACTCTACAAACTGCAGTTGTAAATCTTGCCTGA
>DATGSY010000213.1:0-2956 GCA_035302125.1 Atopostipes sp. | reverse complement strand
AGATATTGTATTTACCTTTGAAGGATTGGGCGATAGATTTGCATATTTTGCTGGTGTATTTGTCGGTTTCGGATTTTTGACATTGATCATAGTTGAAACAATCATGCTTCCTGTTATTCTCAACTCCATAGGGATTCCGTTATTAAAGTTAGGCGAAGTATATACGATAGGCGGAGAAAAAGTTTATCTATCTTATATCTTCATTTCTCTAATAGTGAATTTTATTTTTGCTTTTCTTAATATAAAGGGCGTCAAGTTTTCGAGCGCTTTTCAAACCATTACAGTAACCGTTTTGTTGTTTGCGGCTGTCTTTTATGTGTTCACGGGAATTAATTTAGGGGAAACAGCAAATGCCAAACCTTTTTTTACCTCATTTACCGGTTTATCACTAATATTATTGATGGTTCCTGGATTTATGTCCGGATTCAATGTTGTCGCTCAAGCGGCTGAAGAGGCAAAGATCAAACCTAATATGATTGGTAAAATAGTAGTAATTACCGTCTGGGTCAGCACGCTCTTTTATGTGTTAGTTATTATTGGTGCTTCGTTTGCAGCTAATGAAAGTACCCGTGAAACGGCACAGGTTGTAGTATTGGAGTCTTTAGTGAACCTCTTTAATGGTTCTCCTTACCCAAAGTTATTCGTTGGTGTCGCAGCATTAATTGGGATGCTTACATCGTGGAATGCGGCATATATAGCTGCTAGCAGAGTTTTATTTGCATTCGGTAGGGCAAGATATTTCCCGAAGATGTTTTCAGAGCTCCACCAACAAAACAAAACACCATATAAATCAGTAGTAATACTATTTATTATCAGTAGTCTGGCTGCCTTTTTAGGTACTAGTCAAACGATTTATACAAGTATTGTTAATCTTTCCGGGTTTTTGTTACTGTGTTCTTGGCTATTAGTTGTACTTTCATTTCTCAGATTAAGAAAAAAAGCACCTGCTATGGATCGGCCATATAAAGTTCCATTTGGTCAATTTATAGGGATCCTAGCCGTTTTATCAATTGCCATGTTTTTGTTACTTTATACACCTTTAAATCCTTTAGGTGGGTTAACTATTCCAGAATTGATTGTTTTATCCGGCATTCTTATAGTGATTTTAGCCATTTACTTTAAAAATGTTCACCATTCAAAAATTGGAAAGGAAGAACGGAGAAAATTACTTTTGTCAACAAGTTCAGAGAAAACAGAATAACACATAAATCCGGTTTAAAATGCCGGATTTATGTGTATCTTAAAAGACCATTAATTCGTTTGTTTTTTTTCTCAACAGTTCAATAAGTCGCTTATTTTCCATAGATTTGACAGTTTCTTTAAGCATAGCGACACCTATATGATATTTTACTGGTTCATTTACTTTTAATGGGATAGCTATGATTTCTTTCGTTTTAATATATGGGTTATTAAGTAGCTCGGTTTTCGTTTCGATGGTAATCCCCAAACCTTTCCTAACCGATTCCCTTATCGTTTCGGCATTATTAGTTCTGAACAGTATTTTAGCCTTTCCGTATTTGGCGACTATTTTTTCAAAGTACCAGTTCATAAATTCGCCATTATACAAAATGAAGGATTCGTTTATTAGTTGTAACGGCTCTAAGATGCGATATGAGGTTAAAGGTGATCTATTGTTTACAAAAACATACATTCTTTCATCGTATAATTTTTCTAAATGGATATTCGCCTTATTCTTCAAAGTGTCCTCATATACCGCTAAAATTCCTACATCAATCACTTTTTCATGAACAGCCTGAATAATTTCTCTCGATCCTTTTTCAATTAACTTAAAGTTTAATTTTAAAAATTCACTTTGTAATTGGGATATGATCATTGGCAAGAAAGGCAAATATAGTCCAGAGACTAGGCCGACTTTCATTTCTTGGTCCGCTCGATTTTTATACTGGTTAGCTGCATTCTTGATGTCACTTAATTTATCTAAAGCATCTTTTGCTAGTGTAATAATAATTTCACCCTCTTTAGTCGGTATGGTTCCAAAACGTGAACGGTGAAAAACTTTAACACCTAACTCTTCCTCTAGCTTGGCTACCGACTGACTTAATGCAGATTGTGAAACATGAAGGACTTTTGCTGATTCGGAAATCGAATTGTTAGTTGAAATAGTTACTATGTATTTCAACTGCTCCATTTGCATAGCACCCCTCCCAGAAAATTGCTGGACAAAAATAAAAATCGATTCAGAGCATCAAGATATACTTCTACGATCTCACCTCTGTAACGATCAAATATTCAGTCTAACAACTATATGATAACACACTTTTCTGAATTCTATTTCATAATACCATGATATTTTTCATTCCGCGTCACTTTATACATCCGAGGCATTCTTCCAAATAAGCCGTTCTTCCTTATCCGGGTCATTTGCTACTTTACTTTCAACATTAAAAAGCATCGTGGGCCTGGTCCCTTTGCTATAAGGTTCCCAATCAGGCAAAATTGGCGTATTCGGACTTCCATTACGGGCAAAAGCAATCCAGGATTGGTTCATTTGGTTGGCAATATTTTGATCAGGAGAATCACCGATTAGATTTTCCATTCCGGGTTTATTTATATTATTCCAGACGAAAGGAATTTCCATCGCATGAGTAGCTTTTAGACCGCCTTCAAATACAGGACTCTCCCAGTCAAACCGATACATCCATACGAGAGATCCGTATCTCACTTGCTGTTCAGCCAATCGTACAGCCGGAAATGTGAAGATTTGAAAAGACATGACTTTTTCAAATAAGTTCCGATCTAATCTTTGATTCATGACATGCGCTTCAATTCCCTGCCAAAGCGGTCCCAGCATTTTATTTAACCGATGCACCATACCCGCTTCGTCTATTTGTTCCCAGGTTGGATCAAAGAAAGTAAATAACCTATATTCGTCTTTATTTGTTCCGATCAAAACCGGTATATCCTTGCCGACACCTTTTGCTATTGCTATTTCCGG
>DATGSY010000212.1:0-6149 GCA_035302125.1 Atopostipes sp. | reverse complement strand
AAAATGTTGGAGAAACCGTACACTTAAATGGATGGGTTCAGAAACGCCGTGATTTAGGCGGAATGATTTTTATTGATTTAAGAGATCATACAGGAATTGTTCAAGTGGTATTTAATGCAGATCAAGGGAATGGCTTGTTAGAAAAAGCAGAAACATTACGTGCTGAGTATATTGTAGAGATTACCGGAAACGTTACTGAGCGACTTGAAGGCGCAGTAAACCCAAACATGAACACAGGGGAAATTGAAATTGAAGCTACTGACTTAACGATTTTAAATAAGTCTAAAACCCCACCTTTTGAAATCATTGATGATTTAAATGTATCAGATGATTTAAGATTGAAATATCGATACATTGACTTACGCCGTCCACGTATGCAAGAGAACATCAAAATTCGTCATGAAACGAAGAAAGCTATCCGTGACTTCTTAGACAACGATGGATTTATAGACGTAGAAACACCGTATTTAACGAAATCAACACCAGAAGGAGCTCGTGACTATTTAGTGCCTTCACGTGTACATCAAGGGAAGTTTTTTGCTTTACCACAATCACCTCAGCTATTTAAACAATTGTTAATGAGTTCAGGCTTTGACCGGTACTATCAAATCGTTCGTTGTTTCCGAGATGAAGATTTGCGCGGCGACCGCCAACCTGAATTTACACAAGTGGATATTGAAACAAGCTTTTTATCAGAAGAAGAAATACGTGAAAGTACTGAAAAAATGCTGAAATATGTGGTTAAAGAAGTTAAAGGGCATGAAATCACAGAAGATTTTCCAGTCATTTCTTATGATGAAGCGATGAACAATTATGGAAGTGACAAACCCGATATTCGCTTTGAAATGAAATTAAAAGACGTTGGGTCAGTTGTGAAAGAATCTGATTTCCGAGTGTTTACTTCAACGCTTGAAAAAGGCGGAGTCGTTAAAGGATTGACCGTTAAAGGTGCGGCAGACAAATTTACTCGAAAACAAATTGATGGATTAGAAGAAGTCGCAAAAGTTCATGGCGCTAAAGGCCTAGCATGGATTAAAGTGACGGATGAAGGATTAACAGGACCAATATCTAAATTCTTTGCTGAAGAAGAGATGACGAATAAGTTACTTGAAGCAATGAATGCTGAGACAGGGGATTTATTGGTCTTTGTAGCTGATGAGGAAAGGATCACTCACGATGCATTAGGTGCTTTGAGAGTTCATTTAGGAAAAGAACTTGAATTATATGACCCAGAAGAGCTTGCATTTATCTGGGTAGTGGACTGGCCATTATTAGAGTTTGACGAAGATGAGAACCGCTATGTCGCAGCACATCACCCATTTACTCGTCCGAAAGAGGAAGATGTTGATAAGTTAGCTACGCATCCAACTGAAGTTTATGCTCAAGCTTATGATATTGTTTTAAACGGTTATGAAATTGGTGGAGGTTCTATTCGTATTCATGAAAAAGAATTGCAAGAGCAGATGTTTGAATCATTAGGATTCACTCAAGAAGAAGCTGAAAGTCAGTTTGGCTTTTTATTAAATGCATTTGATTATGGTTTCCCACCTCACGGAGGAATTGCATTAGGACTAGATCGTTTCGTTATGCTTTTAGCGAATGAACCAAATATTCGAGAAGTCATTCCGTTCCCTAAAAACGGACGCGCCGCTGATCCATTGACAGATGCACCAGCAGTTGTGTCAGACAACCAATTGGCAGAGCTATCGTTGCAAGTAACAACTAAGGAAGAAGAAAGCCGTGCTGATAAGGATTCAGAATAAACTGAAGGAGAATATAGATGTTATTACTAGGTTCACATGTAAGTATGAAAGCTCCACATATGGTTTTAGGATCTGCAAAAGAAGCAAAATCTTATAATGCAAATACATTTATGATTTATACAGGAGCTCCACAAAATACTCGAAGAAAAGCTATTGAAGACTTGAAGATTCCGGAAGCTCATGAATACATGAATGAAAATAATATTCATATAGATGATATTGTTATTCATGCGCCATATATCGTCAATTTAGGAAATACCTTTAAAGATGATAATTTCGAGTTTGCGATTGAATTCATGACAGAAGAAATTAATCGGGCAGATGCTATCGGTGCTACGCAAATGACTATGCATCCAGGCGCTCATGTGGGAGCAGGGCCAGAAGCAGGAATCGATAAGATTGCTGAAGGATTAAATCGTATTCTAACTCCTGAGCAAAATGTTCAAATTGCTTTAGAAACAATGGCTGGAAAAGGGACTGAAATTGGTCGTACGTTTGAAGAGTTAGCTCAAATCATAGAGCGTGTCGAATTGGATGAAAAACTCTCTATTACTCTAGATACTTGCCATGCTCATGATGCTGGATATCCGATTAAAGATGACTTTGACTGGGTATTAGATGAATTTGATCGAATTATCGGACTAGACCGATTGAAGGTGGTCCATGTGAACGATTCGAAAAACCCCCAAGGCGCTTCTAAAGACCGTCATGAGAATATCGGTTTTGGAGAAATTGGTTTTGATGCTTTAAATTACGTCGTTCATCATCCACAACTTAAAAATGTGCCAAAAATTCTTGAGTCACCATTTGTTGGTGAAGACAAAAAGAATAAAAAAGCACCGTATGCACATGAAATTCATATGTTGAAACAAAAGACGTTTAATGAAAACCTATTAGAAGACATTATGAATGAAACACCCATCCATTAAATCGTATCAATAAAAGCTTGAGAAAATATTTTCTCAAGCTTTTTAAATTGAAAATAACCGCATGTATAACTTGTGATTAGCAAAATGTTCATTATAAAAGAATTCACCAAACACCTGTGCTATAATAACAGAGTAAATATATAGGAGGATTGTAGCTTATATGAAAGAAAAAATAATTGTAATCGTTGGACCGACAGCTGTTGGTAAAACAGCATTCAGTATAGAACTTGCGAAACAATTCAATGGGGAAGTTATAAGCGGAGATTCTATGCAAATCTATAAGAATTTAAATATTGGTACAGCTAAGGCTACTCCTGAAGAAATGGAAGGTATTCCCCATCATTTAATTGATATAAAAGAAGTTGATGAATCTTATTCCGTATTCGATTTTCAAAAAGATGCCAGTGAAAAAATTGAAGAAATTGCTAACAATGGAAACGTTCCAATCGTTGTCGGAGGAACGGGCTTATATATTGAATCGTTATTATATCCTGTTTCACATAGTAAATCTGAACCCAATTATGATCTACGTCATGAATTAGAAGAATATGCTAGAGAAAAGGGTAATGAAGCATTATGGAATCGACTGAATGAAATCGATCCAAAAGCTGCAGAGAAAATACACCCTAATAATGTAAGGCGTGTTGTACGAGCATTAGAAGTATATTATGAAACCGGGCAGTTGTTCTCATCCTTTCAAACGGAAAGAAAGAATAAAGAATCTTTATATGATGCGCATATTATCTGTTTAAATACAGATCGAGAGCTGCTTTATGAAAGAATTAATAAAAGAGTAGATTTGATGATGGAAGCAGGACTATTAAAAGAAGCACACAGCCTCTGGGAAAAACTTGGACCTAAAGCAGAAGCTCAAAGCACAAAAGGAATTGGATACCAAGAATTGTTTCCTTATTTTAATGATGAAATTTCTTTGGAAGATGCGGTGTCAGCCATCAAGAAGAACTCTAGACGTTATGCAAAAAGACAATTAACATGGTTTAGAAATCGATTAAATAACGTACATTGGTATGATTTCGTATTGGAACCTGAACAAAAAGAAAAAAGTATCGAAAAAATACAACTTTTTTTAAAGGATGATTCAAATGGATAGACCCACAGAAAAAGGCATTATTGTTGCAGTACAAACCACTGAAACGGATGAAAATTTCAATTATTCATTAGAAGAACTTCGTCAACTTGTAGTAAATACAGGGGTAGAAGTTGTTGGAGAAGTTACGCAAAAACGAGAGGTTGTCGATAACCGGACATTTATTGGAAAAGGAAAAGTGCAAGAGCTTAAACATTTAGTCGATGAACTTGATGTTTCAGTTGTTATCTTTAACCAAGAACTTTCGCCAAGCCAGGTACGAAATATCCAAGAAGAAATTGATGTAAAAGTTATTGACCGTATCCAAGTCATTCTAGATATCTTTTCGTTGAGAGCAACAAGTAAAGAAGGTAGCTTGCAAGTCCAACTTGCTCAATTGAATTATTTACTTCCTCGACTAGTCGGACACGGGATTAACATGTCGAGATTAGGAGGAGGAATCGGGACACGTGGTCCGGGTGAGACTAAGTTAGAAACAGATCGCCGTCACATTAATCGTCAAATTAATGAGATTAAAAAAGAACTTCGAAAAGTGGAGGGGCAGCGTCATCGCAGACGCGAAAGACGACAACGATCAAATCTCTTTAGAATAGGTTTAATTGGATATACGAACGCTGGTAAGTCAACTGTATTAAATGCTTTAACGGACAGTGATACTTATGAAAAAGATGAGTTGTTTGCTACTTTAGATCCGATTACTCGGAAATTGGAACTGGGTTCAGGGCTACAAGTTACTTTGACGGATACCGTGGGATTTATTCAAGATTTACCGACAGATTTAATTGAAGCTTTCCAATCGACTTTAGAAGAAACGAAAGATGTCGATTTATTGCTGCATGTTGTGGACGCATCTTCACCGAATATTGATAGCCAAGAAAATACAGTTTTAGACTTGATGAACGATTTAGATATGGATAATATTCCAATGCTTACAGTGTATAATAAAAAAGATTTAGTAACGGGAGAGTTTTATCCAACACTCTTTCCAAATATTATTATTTCTGCGATTAACGAAGAAGATCAAGAACGATTAAGAGAAAAGATCGAAGATACAATCCGTGATTTACTTGAAAAATATCAAGTAACGATTCCTGCTAACCGTGGAGATGTATTGGCACACTTAAAGTCTGAAACAATCATTACTGATCAAAGCTATGATGATGAGTCTGAAAAATACATCGTTAGTGGATTAGCTAAAGATGTAGCATCTTTAGATTATTTGTTTAACGATTTGTAATAGGTACTTTTT
This sequence comes from Atopostipes sp., assembly GCA_035302125.1. Lineage (GTDB taxonomy): Bacteria > Bacillota > Bacilli > Lactobacillales > Carnobacteriaceae_A > Atopostipes. Next base: position 1,100 of record DATGSY010000212.1, on the reverse strand, counting down.
GAAAAGGTGAATAATTTGAGTAAAGAAAAGAAGTTAATCAATTTGAGTGAAGAAAAAACAAAAGAAGAAAAAAGTGAAACAAAGAACACTCAGCCACCAAATATAGATCAAAAAAGAATAAATAAGAATAAAAAAAGTCCTTTAAGTTCAACTAAAAAGAATAATGATGCGCCTACTCGTTCTTTCCGTATGATCTCAAAGATTGAGCCTCAAAAACGAAAAGGGCGATACAATGTCTTTATTAATGATGAGTTCGCGTTTGGTGTAGATGAGGAAGTACTCATAAAATTTGAATTAAATAAAGGACTCCATGTCACAAGAGAACTTCAAAAAGAAATTGAAAATGAAGAGTCTTATTATAAAGCTTATCAAAAAACTTTAAACTATTTGAGCTATTCTTTGCGTTCTGAAAAACAAATTCGGGACTATTTAAAAAAGAATGAGTTTGAACATTTCAGCAATCGGATGATAGAGCAATTAAAAAGTATGCGATTGATTGATGATTTAAACTTTGCACAAAGCTTTGTTCGCTCGCAAGCAAACATCAATCAAAAAGGACCACGAAATATTGCTCAAGACTTAAAACAAAAAGGAATATCTGAAGATAAAATTTTGACAGCGTTAGATGAATACCCCTACGAGCAACAATTGGAGAATGCTATTGCGTTAGCTGAGAAGAAATGGAATAAAACAAATAAAAATTCAACAGTAGAGAGCATTCAAAAAGTAAAGTCTTACCTTATGAACAAAGGATATGATTTTGAAATTCTGGACGAAGCTCTTTCAGCGATAGATACTGAAAAAGACGAAGAAGTTGAATACGAAGCTTTGGTCAAGCAAGGAGATAAAGCTTTAAAGAGATATGCCAGAAAGTATGAAGGGTACGATTTGACTCAAAGATTAAAAGGGTATTTATATTCAAAAGGATATCCAACTGAGTTAATTAATCGTTATATGGATGAAAGGGAAATCGGATAAATTGTTTGAAATTAAGTATACAAAAGAAGAGTTAAAAGAAAAGTTTAATATTGAAATGTGGTCTGAAGATAAAATAAAATTTTTCCAGAAAGTATTAATGGATTGGTATGACGATCAACAAG
>DATGSY010000211.1:0-3359 GCA_035302125.1 Atopostipes sp. | reverse complement strand
AATGCGGGAGATGTTGGACATATAGTCGTAGACCCTTCGTTTGGACAATGTACTTGTGGACAATATGGTTGTTTAGAATGGATTGCCTCTGGTACTGCAATCGCAAGGGAAGGTTCTAAAATAATGGGTGAGAAGTTAACGACAGCAGAGGTATTTAATCTTTATGACCAAAACCATACTGATATTATACCATATATGAATCGTGTGTTTCATGTATTAGGTGTAGCGTGTGTAACCTTAATAAACATGTTTGATACTGAAAAGATTGTGATAGGTGGAGGCGTTTCGAATAGTGGTGAGACACTGTTTAATCCGATTCGAAGCTATGTACAATCTTATGCACTAAATCCCGATGGAAGAAAGACAGAAATTGTACCATCTCAACTTAAACAGAGTAGCGGAGTAGTAGGTGCAGCGGCTTTATGGATGGATAATGTGTTATAAGAATAGAACATTATTTTTAAGCAATGAATGCTAAAAATTTTGATGGAGGGATGAAAATGTATAAAGAGCCTATATTTCTGTCCCCTGTGTATCAAAAAAGAATATGGGGCGGACAAAATTTAAAAAAGGAATTTGGCTACGATATTCCATTTGAACAAACAGGAGAGGCTTGGGTTATGTCTGCCCTTGAGAATGAATCGAACATCGTTAAGAATGGACCTTTAGCAAATAAAACACTTTTAGATTTATGGGAAAACCATAGTGAGTTATTTAATAAAAACAACAAAAATGACTCGGTATATCCTCTTCTTGTAAAGATTTTAGATGCTAACGCTAATTTATCTGTTCAGGTCCATCCAGATGATACATATGCTAGGGAAATCGAAAAAGTTCCATACGGTAAAACAGAATGTTGGTATGTGCTAAACGCTAGAGAAGATGCAAGTATTATTTTAGGGCACCATGCACAAAATCGAGAGGAATTAGACAGGATGACGAAGGATGGGGAGTGGGATAAATTACTTCAAACGAAAAAAGTAAATCCTGGTGACTTTTTTTATGTGCCTAGCGGTACGATTCATGCGATTGGTGAAGGTATTATGATTTTGGAAATCCAACAAAGTTCAGATATTACCTATCGTGTATATGATTATGATCGGACAGATGATAACGGGGCCAAACGTGAGTTACATTTAGAAAAAGCGAAGGAAGTCACTACAATCCCACATAAATCCTCTGAATTTCCTCGTATCAGAGAATGTGTAGAAGGGCTCACGAGCGACACATTGATTAAAGAAAAATACTTTACAGTTTATCATTGGATATTAGATGGAACTGTAACTCATAAATTATCAGCGGACTTCTTGCAGGTAAATGTTATCAAAGGTGAAGCAAGTATTAAAGTTGAAGATCAATCGTTTGCGATTCAAAAGGGTGATAACTTTATTATTCCTCACAGCGTACAATCATTCCAATTGGTAGGTAATGCAGAATTTGTAGTTTCTCATATAACAGAATGAAATCTTAATAGATTCTAATAAGCCATGATTTTAGTGAAAATCATGGCTTAATGTGTTTAATCTTTAACTCAGAGGTATTATTCTTGTTAGAACATTAGATGTTGCGTTTATCTGTCTAATCCGCTTGCATCGTTTACGAACAAATTCCCATACAAAAAAATCCCACCAACCTCACCTCCTATTCCTCCACAAAACTAAACCAATCAAGACAACTGTAAATCCAACCAAATACATCCAAGAAAATTGGCTGGTGAGGAGTTGGTCGTTCCAATGTAATGTCACTCCAAGCATTTCATTGACTTCATGGTAGGCTTCAGTCGGCATAACTGTTTTCATGGGTTCGAGCACGTCGGTCATAAGCAGGTTTCTTAATAAAACGGTTGATTGGGTTGTTGGGAATAAAATAATTATCTTTTGGATATAGGCTGGTAAAATGCCGATTGGAATGTAAATCCCAGCTAAAAATCCAATGAGTGTTCCTACGATCGTTGAAAATCCGCTGAAGGCACTCATTGTTTTTAAACTCGATGTAATGAGGTAAAAAAGCAATGTATGCATGAGTGTGCTTAGAATAATGATAGTAATGAGCGACACAGAAAGATTGAAAGTGATGTTAAACTTTACGATGGTATACAGATAGCCAAAAATAAATAGTAACGCTGTAAAAATGAATCCGATGATGAACGAATAGGTTACATAGGAATAAGCAAGCAACTGTTTGGTGATTTTTGTGATCAGGAAGTCTTCGCTTTTTCTGCCGACTTTATCCTCAATGAACTTTCCAAGAGCTCCAAGGGAAGCTGTAGCAGTGGTGACAGCGATAATACCTGCGAACATCCATAAGAAAACGAAAGCAGCTTGGTCGTTGAATTCGGGTAAATTGGACGAGATGTTTTCAGATAAAAAGAGCAGGTAAAGTGTGATGATGATAAATACTGAAAATAATGAGAAAAACACACTCGCTATGTCTTTGAAAAACAACTTGATATGACGCTGGATTAAAGTATTCATACTCTCACCTTTCTTTTGATTTGTTCAGTGACTTGTAAGAAAACATTTTCCAAGCTTGCTTCTTCAATGGAAAAATGAGTGATGTCTTCTTCTGCCATTTTTAAAATGGGGATGGCTTCGTTGCTTTCTTGAAGAGTGATGGAGATTATGTTGTTTGTGCTTTCAAACGAATATTGTCGAGAATTTAACCAGTCAATTATGTGGTCTTTATTTTCTGCATGAAGGCGAAGTATGGTTTTTGAATAGTTTGATTTTAATTCATGTGGAGTCCCCTCAACTTCCACTTGACCCTCGTGCATAATAAGTACATCGTCAGCGTCTTCCGCTTCCTCAATGTAATGAGTTGTCAGGAAAATCGTTAACCCTCGTTCTCTTTGAATGCTTCGTAAAAATGCCCAAATTTCTTCACGTGACTCAGCATCGAGTCCTGTCGTCGGTTCATCTAAAATTAAAAAACTTGGATGATGTAAGAGGGCGCGAATGATATCTGTTTTTCGCTTTTCCCCTCCAGAACACTGTCCGTATTGACGTTTTCTCTTATCTGATAGATGCGTGACTTCCAGCAACTCATCGATGCGCTTCAACGCTTCTTTTTTAGATAAGCCGTAAAGTCTAGCACGAGTCATTAAATTTTCTTCTATCGTCAACTCTTCATCCAGCCGATGTGTTTGAAAGACAATGCCAGTCACTTCTTCTAAAGTTCCGCCAGTAAAGGTAATGTCACCTTGGTCAGGTTTTAATAGGTTAATAATCATATGGATGACGGTTGATTTTCCAGCTCCATTTGTTCCGAGAAATGCAAAAGTAGCTCCTTTTTTAACATGGAATGAGACATCTTTCACCGCGTGAATTTTTCCGAAAGATTTACTTAAATGGTTTACTTTC
>DATGSY010000210.1:0-3315 GCA_035302125.1 Atopostipes sp. | reverse complement strand
CGTAATCATTTGGAGCAGAAATCGTCGCTTTTACAAAGGGTTCTCTTACTTTATCAACAACGACTTGATCCGGCATTTCTGAAGGATTGGAAACCTCAATTGTTTCCCCATCTGTTTGATCTACTTCATAAATCACGGATGGAGCTGTTGTGATTAAATCTAGGTCAAATTCTCGTTCAAGACGTTCTTGAACAACATCCATATGCAACATCCCTAAAAATCCACAACGGAAGCCAAATCCTAGAGCTTGAGAGACTTCTGGTTCAAAACGTAAAGAAGAATCATTTAACTGTAAACGTTCCAATGCTTCACGTAAATCTTCATAGTCTCCTGAATCTGATGGGAATAACCCACTATAAACCATGGGCTTCATTTGTTGATAACCAGGTAATGGTTTTTCAGCAGGATTATCAGCTAATGTAATGGTATCCCCTACTTGTGTATCTTTGACACTTTTAATATTTGCGGTTAGATACCCAACATCTCCAACCGTTAAATACTCACGCACGACTGGATTTGGAGAGAAAACACCAACCTCAGTGACTTCAAATTTTTTCCCATTATGCATCAATTGAATCATGTCACCTTTTTTAATGGTTCCTTCTTTCACATTAATACTTAAAACAACTCCACGATAAGAATCGTATTTTGAGTCAAAAATTAATGCTTGAAGAGGGTTATCAATGTCTCCAGTTGGAGCTGGAACATCTTGAACAATTTTTTCAAGTACATCTTCAATTCCAATTCCATTTTTCGCACTTGCCAAAACAACATCTTCAGCTGGCAAGCCAATAACATCTTCAATTTCTAAAGCTACTCGTTCAGGATCTGCAGCAGGCAAATCAATTTTATTGACTACTGGTAGGATTTCTAAATCGTTGTCTAAAGCGAGATAAACGTTCGCTAATGTTTGAGCTTCAATTCCTTGAGCAGCATCTACAATTAAAATAGCTCCTTCACAGGCAGCTAAACTACGTGACACTTCATAAGTGAAATCCACATGTCCTGGGGTATCAATTAAGTGCAGAATATAAGTGTTTCCATCTTTTGCAGTATATTCCACTTCAACTGTGTTTAGTTTAATGGTTATTCCACGTTCACGTTCTAAATCCATAGAATCCAATACTTGTTCTGACATCTCACGGTCAGCAAGAGTATTTGTAAATTCTAATATACGGTCAGCGAGTGTTGATTTTCCGTGGTCAATATGCGCAATTATAGAAAAATTACGCACCATTTTTTGGCGCTCACGCACTTTATTTTTATCAATCATTTATAACCTCAGTCCTTGTTTTACATAAAAAACTTCATTCTTTATTATACCAATCATTCTACCTTTATACAATTCTGTTCAGCAACACAATTCCACTAATTCAAGCGAAAACATAAGCCACAAAAATAAAAAGCCAACAATTATCCACTTCAGTCCAATTATATGCATGGAGCTTTCCAGTGAATACTATTGTTGACCATTTATTTAAACTCGATAACTAATCTTTATCTTTAAATGCGTCTTTTACTTTCGAAAAAAAGGAGTCGCTTTTTTGTTCTTTCGTTTCATTATAGCCGCTCTCTTTACCGAATGCACGTAAATGTTCGGCTTGCTTTTCTGAAACTTTTTTAGGAATTTCGACTTTCACTTTTACGTGTTGATCACCATTTTGATTGGTGCGTAAAGATGGTGCTCCTTTGCCTCTTAAGCGGAAAGTAGTACCTGGCTGTGTGCCTGCTGGAACTTTCAATTTTACTTTACCATGTACAGTTGGCACTTCTAACTCATCGCCTAACGTAGCTTGTACAATATTAATCGGCATTTCATAGAAGATTTCTGTTCCACGGCGTTCGTAAATATCTGATGGTTTTATACGGAAGATAATGTATAGATCTCCGTAAGGTCCGCCATTTTTACCAGCATCTCCTTGACCTTGTAGGCGAATTTGATTGCCATCTTCAACACCAGCTGGAACATCTACTTTTACAGAATGACGTTCCGTTTCAAACCCGTCACCATGACAAACTGTACATTTTTCCTTGATAATTTGTCCAGTTCCTTCACAATCAGGACAAACAGACTGTGTCATAACACGTCCAAAAGGTGTATTTTGTTCGACATTCACACGACCTGCACCGCTACATCTTGAACATGTTTCTGGACTAGTTCCTGGTTTGGCTCCATTTCCATCACATGTTCCACAAACATCTTTACGATTGTAACGAATCGTAGTTGATTTACCAAAGACACCTTCTTCAAAAGTAAGGTCCATCACATACTGTAAATCTTCGCCTTGTCTAGGCGCATTTGGATTGCGAGAGGCTCTTCTGCCTCCACCGCCACCGAAGAATTGATCGAAGATATCTTCAAATCCTGAGAAGGCATCTCCGCCACCATATCCTCCAGCACCACCAAAACCGCCACCACCGAATCCTCCATTAAAGTTTGGATCCGTTGAAGCATGACCAAATTGGTCATATTGCGCACGTTTAGATTCATCTGATAATGTTTCGTATGCGTCAGCAACTTCTTTAAACTTCTCTTCAGCATCCGGTGCATCATTTAAGTCTGGGTGGTATTTTTTAGATAGTCGTCGGTATGCTTTTTTTATTTCATCTTGGGATGCGTCTTTTGAGACGCCTAATACATCATATAAATCTCGTTTTTCAGCCATTGAATCCTCCGTCATTTTACCTAAAAAATGTTAGGGTTTAATCAAAGACAGTGGAAAGAGAAAGCTAAGTATTCTTAGCTTTCTCTTAAGAATAAAACTGAATTTAATTTTTACCCGTACTTCTCTTATTCTTCGTCGTCTACTTCTTCAAAATCAGCATCGACTACATCATCGTCATCCGATGAAGCAGTGTCTGTCTCAGCATCTGCACTACCTTCTTGCGCTTGCTGGTCTGCTGCTGCTTGTTCATAAAGTTTCACCGTTAAGTCTTGAACGATTTCGTTTAATGCATCGCGTTTTTCTTTGATTAAATCAAGGTCGTCCGCTTCAATAGCTTCTTTCAACTCGTCTCGAGCGGCTTCAGCTTTCTTAACTTCCTCTTCATCAACTTTACCTTCTAAGTCTTTTAAGACTTTATCCGTTTGGAAAACAAGCTGATCGGCTTCATTTCGAAGTTCAATTTGTTCTTTACGTTCTTTATCTGCTTCTGCATTTTCTTCTGCTTCTTTCACCATACGATCGATTTCTTCGTCTGATAGACCAGAAGATGATTTAATGGTAATGTTTTGTTCTTTACCAGTTCCTTGATCTTTAGCAGAAACCGTCACAATACCATTTTTGTCAATATCGAAGGTAACCTCGATTTGTG
>DATGSY010000209.1:0-5962 GCA_035302125.1 Atopostipes sp. | reverse complement strand
GATATTGAAGAAGTAGAAGATATCCCAGAAGCGAAAGTCTTCTTGTCCATGGGTGAGAATGATCCAATCGTTCCACGAAGCGAAAGCGACCGTGTAATCAATATCTTTAAAGACTTAAAAGCCGATGTGACAGAATATTGGGTGAATTCACACGAATTAACAGGTGACAGTTTGCTGGCTGGTAAAGAGTGGTTAGCTTCTGTTACAAATAATTAAATCAACAGAATAAAATAGAGCAAAACCAGTCATTCTAAGTGATTACTTAGTAAATGACTGGTTTTTTCGGATGTAGAAATACTTAATATTCGATTAACGGCGTTATCTTAAGGAGTGAACTTGAAATTGCCTCCACTCCTTAAGATACCAGCTCTATCGGGACAAGTGGCCGCCAAAAATGCCTTCACTTGTCTAGATACTGGCTCTATCAGGACAAGTGACCTTTAAAAATCCTGCCACTTGTCCGGGTAGCCACTCATTCCTCCAAAATACAAAGAAAACAGAACAAATAAATTAATTCTCAAATTCCAATGAAACCGTTACACTCGCGTGGTATAATAATTCTTATAAAGATTCGGGAGGGCAACAATGAACAAATTAATAGTGAACTCAGACGATTTTGGCTATTCTCGTGGAATCAACCATGCCATTATAGATACGCATCAAGAAGGCATTTTAACTTCTGCAACTTTGATGACCAACACACCAGGATTTGAACATGCGGTAAAATTAGCGAAAGAAAACCCTGACTTAGGTGTAGGCATCCATCTTGTGTTAACCTTTTTAAAACCGCTGCGCGATGATGTACCGAGTTTAGTCGATGAGGATGGGAACTTTTACCGTCCAAATGACTATCGTGAAGGCTTGGCCTTTGTGGATGTAGATGAGTTGTACAAGGAGTGGGATACTCAGATTCAAACAGCGATTGATGCAGGGATCGAACCCACGCATCTAGATAGCCACCACCACGTGCATACATTGAATGAACATCATACAGAAGTCTTCTTAAAGCTTGCTGGAAAATATGATTTGCCTGTTCGAGGAAATTTTGAAGAAGCACAAAATCGAACAACGACTACATACTTTGAACCGGCTTTTGACGGAATTGGTTTCCTTGAAGAAAAAGAACAAGAAGAGTACCTTGACGGCTTATTTGATAAAATTAAAGAAAATGAATCGACAGAGTTGATGTGCCATACCGGATATCTGGATGAGTTTTTATTCAAGAGTTCGTCATTCTCTGAAATTCGTATTTATCAAATCGATATTCTATCTCGCTCGAAATTTGCGGACAGAATTCGAAACGATAAAGATATTCAATTAGCCACTTTTAGAGATTTATAAAATTAAAGATTAAAGGACAAAACTAAAAGGTGTTTCATCGAATTTAGGGTTCGATGAGAGGCCTTTTTCTTTTAAAATTTTTAAAGAGAAATATTCGAAATAATCCCTAGATAACATTGAATTCACCGCTTATTTCTAGTAAAGTTATACTATCTGCGTGAAACAATTTAGCTTGTTTCACAATTGATAAATGAGGAGAATTAAGAAATGAATCCGGACGCTTTTAGACAGATTTTAGAAGATGAGAACCTCCCAATCGATGCGGCTAAAATGGAACAATACCACCGCTATTTATTATTACTTCAAGAATGGAACAACAAAATAAACTTAACCGCGATTACGGAAGAAGACGAAGTGTACTTGAAACACTTTTATGACTCACTGACTTTGGCTCGTTTTGTTGATTTTGATCGACCAGATTTGAAATTATGTGATGTCGGTTCAGGTGCTGGTTTTCCAAGTATTCCGCTTAAAATACTATTCCCAGAAATTGAAATTACAATCGTCGACTCTTTAAAGAAACGAATTAACTTTTTAGAATTATTAGTAGAAGAATTAGAACTTGAGAATGTGCATTTATACCATGCGCGTGCAGAAGATTTCGGACAAGACAATCAGTTCCGCAGTGCTTTTGATGTCGTTACTGCTCGTGCGGTTGCTCGATTAAGTGTCTTGGCTGAATTTTGCTTACCGATTACAAAAGAAAAAGGAACTTTTGCGGCGATGAAAGGTTCGCAAGGGGAAGAAGAGCTAGAAGATTCAAAGAAAGCTCTAAAAACCTTAGGTGGGCGCTTAAACCGCATTGAAACGTTTGAATTGCCTGAGAATGCAGGCGAACGCAGCATTCTATTAATTGATAAAGTAAAGAAAACACCGAAAAAGTATCCAAGACAGGCAGGAACGCCAAATAAAAAACCATTATAAACATCAGACAGAGAAACATTGCGATAACATAGGTACGATGGAGGAAAATTATGGGTAGAATTATAGCAGTCGCAAACCAAAAAGGTGGCGTCGGTAAGACAACGACGACCATTAATTTAGGTGCCTCATTGGCATTTGAAGATAAAAAAGTATTGCTTGTTGATATTGATGCACAGGGAAATGCAACAAGCGGTTTAGGCATTCGTAAAACTGAAGTTGAATCCGATATTTACGATGTCTTAATTAATGAAGTCCCAGTTGAAGAAGTGATTTTAGAATCCAGTCGTGAAAACATGGATGTCGTTCCAGCCTCGATTCAATTAGCTGGAGCAGAGGTTGAATTATCCAACCTTGACCGCCGGGAAACACGCTTGAAGAGAGCTTTAGAACCCATCAGTGATCAATATGATTACATCTTAATTGACTGCCCACCTTCTCTTGGTCATTTGACCATTAATGCTTTCACAGCTAGTGATTCGGTCTTGATACCGGTACAGTGTGAGTATTATGCTTTGGAAGGTTTAAGTCAGTTATTAAATACGGTTCGACTCGTGCAAAAACATTTCAATAACCAATTAAAAATTGAAGGGGTCCTTTTAACGATGCTGGACCGTCGGACGAATTTGGGGTATGAAGTGGTTGAAGAAGTGAAGAAATACTTCCACGAAAAAGTATATGAAACCATTATTCCAAGGAATATTCGTTTGTCGGAAGCGCCAAGTTATGGGCAATCCATCATTGATTATGACCTACAATCGATCGGTTCAAAAACCTACCAGGACTTAGCAAAGGAAGTGTTACAAGAAAATGAGCGCTAAAAGAAAAAAAGGTTTAGGGCAAGGAATTAATGCCTTATTTCCGGAAGCTTCATTGCTAGATGTAGAAAATGTCGAAGGTGAAGAAAAAGTTGAACAAATCCCGGTTGATGAGATTCGTTCGAATCCATATCAACCGCGTAAAAACTTTGAACAAGAAGCCCTTGAAGAACTTGCAGAATCGATTCGTCAAAGTGGTGTTTTACAGCCGGTGATAGTACGTAAATCCACGGCTAAAGGGTATGAACTCGTTGCCGGAGAAAGACGTCATAAAGCATCTGTTATCGCCGGTTTGACACATATTCCAGCGATTGTCCGTGAATTGGACGAAGAATTTATGATTAAATACGCTATTGTTGAGAACTTGCAGCGTGAAGACTTGACGCCCCTTGAAGAAGCGGATGCTTATCAGTTAATGATGGATAAACTTTCACTCACCCAAGAACGTGTAGCGGATGCATTAGGAAAAAGTCGCTCCCATGTCGCGAACCACTTAAGATTGCGCTCTTTGCCAGAGGAAGTCAAACAGTTACTCACTGAGAAAAAACTTTCGATGGGACAGGCGCGTACATTAAGAGCTTTAGACGACGAAAATACTATGATTCGCTTAGCCAAAAAAGCGGTCAAAGATAATCTGACGGTGCGTCAACTCGAGAAGATGGTTTCAGATATTAAAAAAGAAACCAAACAACCTGCGAAACCGAAAAAAGTGAAAAGAAAATCACCGTTTGTCCGCGAATATGAAAGTAAACTGATGGATAAATTCGGAACGGATGTCATAATCAACGAGCAAGGTTCAAAAGGAAAAATCCAAATTGAATACACTTCTCAAAGCGATTTGAATCGTATTTTGATTGATGTATTAGATATTGATTTAGACGAGTAAACTCGATACAATAGTAAAATGCAAGAAAGAATAAATAAGAATTTCGAGGAGGTGCGAGATGACTAAAGGAACATATGATTTACACGATATTGTAGAAATGAAAAAGCCGCATGCTTGTGGAGAAAACAGTTGGGAAATCATCCGTATGGGTGCCGATATTCGCATCAAATGTCAAGGTTGTGGCCAATTAGTCTTAATGCCGCGCCGTGAATTTAACCGAAAATACAAGAAAGTACTCGAATCCAAAGAAAAATAACCATAAAGGAGATTTTTCTTTGTTCAAGAAAGGTGATTATTAAAATATGGCTTTAACAGCAGGTATTGTCGGGTTACCAAACGTAGGTAAGTCGACGCTCTTTAACGCAATAACCAAAGCAAGCGTAGAAGCGGCAAACTATCCCTTTGCGACCATTGATCCAAACGTCGGTGTCGTTGAGGTACCTGATAACCGCTTAAATCGATTAGCTGAAATTGTAAACCCCCAAAGAACCGTTCCAACAACCTTTGAATTTACGGATATTGCCGGTATTGTGAAAGGCGCGAGTGAAGGAGAAGGGTTAGGAAATAAATTCTTGGCCAACATACGTGAAGTCGATGCAATCGTTCACGTGGTTCGTGCATTTGACGATGATAATGTGACGCATGTATCCAATAAAGTGAGCCCAGCCGATGATATAGAAACGATCAATCTGGAATTAACATTGGCCGATTTAGAGTCTGTGACGAAACGCTATGATCGCGTCAGCAAACAGGCACGATCTGGCGATAAAGAAGCAGCAGAAGAATTAGCTGTCTTTGATAAAATCAAGCCGGCGTTAGAAGATGGGATTCCTGTCCGTACGCTTGATTTCGATGAAGAAGAACAAAAAATCGTTAAACGCCTCTTCCTTTTAACAAGCAAACCGGTCTTATATGTGGCGAATGTTTCAGAAGACGATATGGCAGACCCAACCGCCAATCCGCATTATCAAACGATCAAAGAGATTGCGGATGCAGAGGGTGCTGAAGTTGTTGGTATTTCAGCTGAAATCGAAGAAGAATTGTCTGCTTTAGAAGATGAAGAGCGCGATATGTTCTTAGAAGATCTAGGGGCTTCAGAACCTGGATTAAATCGACTCATTCGTAAATCTTACGAGCTATTAAACTTAGGTACATTCTTTACTGCGGGAGAAAAAGAAGTTCGTGCTTGGACTTTTGTGAAAGGCATGACGGCTCCGCAAGCAGCTGGAGTGATTCATACGGACTTTGAACGAGGATTTATTCGTGCAGAAACCATTTCATATGAAGACTATGATAAATATAATGGTGAAAAAGGCGCACGCGATGCAGGAAGAATGCGTCAAGAAGGAAAAGATTATGTGGTGCAAGATGGCGATGTCATGTTGTTCCGCTTTAATGTATAAAACTAAGGAGGAACAGCTTAGTGTCTGAAAAGAACGAGCAAAGAGAACAACTCAATTTAGAAGAAACCAAAGCACAAAATCAAGAGTTGTATCAACAACTCACGAATAAAAATGAACAGTATATTTTCCAATTAAACAACCGTTTAGACGAAATGGACTATGATCCGGTAGCAAAAGAATATGTTTTAAACGAAATGCTGCATGAAATTATCGAAGCCCAAGAAAAACATATTCCAGCCCGTAGGATCTATGGAACAGTCACTGAACAGGCGGACAACATTTCAGGAAAGAATGTTGAAATCCCTGAAGAAGAACAAGAAAAGTCACCTACCTGGATGATTTATATGGATGGTGCACTGTTCCTTGGAGGAATATTCAGTATTGTCAATGGAATCGGTGCTTGGCAAGCGCCTGAATCGGAAGTTGGTTTATTACAAATCATCATGAACTTCTTACTGGGTGGGGTAGCCGTCTTGACTTTAGTCAAATACTCACCAAAACCTGGCCAGACCAAAGGAATGTTAAAATATATTCTCGCGACAGTCTCAGTGATTCTGTTATGGGTTTTAGTGATTACCTTTGCGCTCGTCCTG
>DATGSY010000208.1:0-3391 GCA_035302125.1 Atopostipes sp. | reverse complement strand
CCGATAATCTATTACTGGTTTATTTATTTTTACGTCAATTTGTGGTTCATTAGGTTTTACATCCATGGACAGCTTGCCTTTTTCATAGTTCGTTTTTACCGATAAAGGAGAAGGTATATACTTGATAGAAGGAGGAGTATATTGTCGATGACCTTTTTGTTTTGCTTGTTCTGCAATTGGATTTCCTTCTATATGAATATCAGCTAATTGAGTTCCTTCGGCTGCGCGCCTTCTTGTTCCTTCTTGTATTGCTTGACGTCCAGCTTGTGCCTCTTTCTTAATAGCTCGTAAAGGTCCATATAAATTCGCTTCTTCAAACGCTTGTGACTGATCAATCGTTAACTTTCCATTGGTAGTCTGAATCAATAGGTGAGCATTTGGTTGGGTAATAGATATATCCGCTTTAGGTTGCGATATATTCATTTCACCTGCCGTCTGACTTATTTGAATCCTACCCATTTGGGAGGTCATTTGAATTTTGCCCATTTGCAACTTCCCCTCCTCCCTTCTTTTAATATAAAATTATTAAATCGATAAATATAAAATTAATTAACGTAGAAAGTCTACTAAAGATGGTTGAATAATTTTTGAACTTGCCGATAAAGCTGCACGGTGGATTACTTCTTGTGTAAGCAGATTAGTTACGGCTTCTTCAAATTCTACACCTTCATTTTTCGCCATCGTATCTTTTGCAATGATTACTTGATTTTCTAAACGATCTTCAATTAATTCTAGTCGGTTCATTCGTGCACCTAATTCTGCACGTGATTGAATAATATTCGATGAACTATCTTGTAAATTTGCTAGACTATCATTAAGTGCACCATCATCACCATTTTCTAATGCTGTAATAAACCCATCAATATGATCAAATAACTCTTGGTCAAAGACACCTTCTGGACTCATATTAACTTCCATATTAATTCCTTTTGAAACTTCAATTTTAACCGCTTCTTCACGACCGTCTCCATCATTAAATTCTAGTTCTACTTCACCATTATCGTTTTTCTCTCTTTTAATTAAAGGCTTATCCGTATCAGTACCATTAAATATATACTTGCCATTTACTTGTGTATTTGCCATTTCAATCATTTGTTCTTTTAATTGCTCGATTTCCTTTTTAATACTATTTAGTTCATCTTGTGTGTTCGTTCCGTTTGCAGCTTGATTCGCCAACTCTTCCATTCGTTGCATTGCTTTTGTACTTTTACCTAACACATCGTCTGAATGATCAAACCAAATCCACACCTCTGTTGCATTTCGAGTATATTGTTCTGATTCTGTTACTTCTGTTCGATAACTTATTCCTTTCATTGCAATAACAGGATCATCAGATGGACGATTAATTTTCTTCCCTGTCGTAATTTGTTTTAAATATTTATCCATATTCGACTGACTTTTAAACAAGTTATTCAACATATTATTTTGTAACATTGATTGAGTTACCCGCATTGTTACACTACCTTCCTACTATTCCCATATTATTTATAATTCGTTCCAGCATTTCATCGACAGCTGTCATATTACGTGCAGATGCATTATAAGCATGTTGAAACTTTACTAAGTTTGAGATTTCTTCATCTAATGATACAGCACTAATTGACATGCGCGATTCATCTACTTGGTTTCTTAATGAGCCTGTGTTTTCTGTCATTTTAATCGATTCTTCTGTTTCTACTGCTAAATCTCCAATTAATGATGTATAAAAACTTCTTGGAGATCCATTATTTAGTGCTTCTATATCTTCATTAAATACTTCTTTTAAATTTAGTGCATTATCTCCATTTCTACTTCCTTTTCCATCTACACCCGCAGCTATTAAGTTTCCATCTTTTAAAATGTCTTTGTTTATTGTCAGAGTCTCAGCTGTAATATCTTCACTTCCATCTTTCGTCACAAAAAAAGCAACTCCGTTTTCACCATTTGCATCTATTCCTTCTCCATGAACTTCATTGAATCTTCCAGCAAATTCTTTTGCCATTTTATTTAATTCATCTAGTGTTTCGGGGTATACACCTTCGACATCTCCATCAGCATTCTCAAATCCATACAGTTCCACCAATGCACTTAATCTTCCAATAGAACTTTGTAATGCTAAATCTTCTAAATCGTCGTATCCTTCAACACTTATACTAGATACTAAATCTTGTGTATATTCACTATCATCGTCACTTTCTTTATACGAAACTTTTAATTCATTCACTGCATCCTCTAATGGATTATTTTTTGCATCAATTAAATATACCCCGTCCTCCCCAATAGACTGACCGCTTTCATCTAGGAGTTCAATCGAGGCAATACCAACTGCAACATCTAATGCACTATCACTACTCTCTTCATAGTGCACCTTGATATTCATTTCTTCAGAAAGTCTATCAATTAATCGATCACGCTCATCATATAAGTCATTAGGTAATAAACCGTGAGGCTCCACTTTTTTAATTTGTTCATTCAGATTATTAATATTTCTTAAAAGAGCATTAACATCATTTACCGATCCATCAATTTGTTCTTTTAAATCACCTTGAATCGATTGCATACTTTTAGATAAGTAATTAAATGTTTCTGCTAAAGCTAGACCACGTTGTCCAACTATCGATCGTGCTCCACCATCCTCGGGATCCTTTGATAAATCCTGTAATGATTGCCAAAACTTATCCATCGTCTTTGACAAACCATTATCAGATGGCTCGTTTAATAAGCTTTCTAATCGTTCTAAACCGTCCTGTTTCGTATTCCAATATTCA
This sequence comes from Atopostipes sp., assembly GCA_035302125.1. Taxonomy (GTDB): domain Bacteria; phylum Bacillota; class Bacilli; order Lactobacillales; family Carnobacteriaceae_A; genus Atopostipes. The sequence continues at coordinate 644 of DATGSY010000208.1, read as the reverse complement.
TGTCGACTGGTTTCTGACCGGTATTGTGTGTCTAAAAAATGGTTACGAATTCGTTCCACTAATCCAGCCGCTACACCTGTTCCTAATTGCCCAGGAATATTTGGCATAACACGTGAAGGAACTGGAAAAGGATTCGTTGCGTTAAATTCTACTCGTTGTCTGGAATATCCATTTGTATTTACATTTGAAATGTTATGTCCGGTTGTATACAATGCACTTTGTTGTGCGAATAATGCTCGTTTACTTAATTCTAAACCTTGAAATGTACTCATCGTCTTACTCCTTATCTATTTCATTTAATTTAAGCTCTTGAATCAAAAACGGATTGATCAGATGAAGCTTGAGGATGTTTCTTATTATCGTAGTTCATACGTGAAAGAGATGGCTGTAACAGATCCAATGACAACTGAACAAATTGCATCGATTGAGTCATTAAATCATTATTTAATTTTTCTACATTTCTAAGCTCGATGATTACATTTATTAGTTTACTCATTATTATTTCTAGTTTTTCTTTTTCATTACCGTCTTCAGCAAGTACTAATACATTCGTCATCGTATATTCTTGGTCTGTTACTTGTTGCTCATTAAATATTTTTTTAACAATTTCGTGTCGCTCTATTTCCTTTTGAGAAATTAATTGA
>DATGSY010000207.1:0-3021 GCA_035302125.1 Atopostipes sp. | reverse complement strand
ACTCATGATCGAACTTGCGATTAATGGAATGGACCCTACTGTACTGGTCACATCTCGCAGAGCATAAATCTTTTTGTCTGCCGGCGTTAAATTTCCCGACTGTCCGACAAGGGCCAGTTTATTTTCATTCACCAAATCAATAAACTGGTCTCGGCTGATTTCAATATGAAACCCTTCAATCGATTCTAATTTATCGAGTGTCCCACCCGTATGCCCCAAGCCGCGTCCGCTCATTTTAGGCACAGGTACGCCTACACTCGCGACGAGTGGTGCCAATACAAGTGTCGTCGTATCGCCTACACCACCGGTAGAATGTTTATCCACTTTGACACCTGCGATTTTGGATAAATCAATCTCATCACCAGATTTGACCATAGCCGTCGTTAAATCACGTAATTCTTCTTTCGTCATCCCTTGAAAGTAAATCGCCATTAACATGGCACTCATTTGATAATCTGGAATGTTTCCATTGGTATATTCTTGGATCATCCATTGAATCTCATCGGTCGTCAATGTTTGATGTTCTTGTTTTTTTTCAATTAAATCGACCATTCGAACCATTGCATCAATTCCTCTCTAAAAACTTTATTTTGTCCGTATTTCTATTTCGCCGTCCGCGGTTGCGGCAATCACTTGATCGGCAATATCAATAAATAATCCGTGTTCGACCACACCGACTTCATGAATTAACTCTTCGGCCAATGTTCTAGGATCTTCAATGGCTTCTAGATGCAAATCGATAATGTAATTCTTTGAATCGGTAATAAATGTTTCTCCATCGTCATTTTTACGGAAACTTGGATTGTATCCTTTATCCGCAAACTTTTTGAATAAGTGTTCACTGCCAAAAGGGACCACTTCCACTGGCAGTGGAAAAGCGCCTAATTGCTCCACTAATTTAGAGTCATCGACAATCCAGATGTTTTTCTTTGAATGGGTAGCCACGATTTTCTCGTAAAGAAGCGCTCCACCGCCACCTTTAATTCCTAAGAAATCTGGAGAGACTTCATCCGCGCCATCAATCGTTAAATCAATTGTATCGATTTCAGACAGCTTCTTGACGTTTAATCCCAAGTCCAGCGCTAACTTTCTTGTTGCTGTAGAAGTTGAAGCACAAACAATGGATAAATTCTCTTTCTTTACCCGTTCGGCGACAGCTTCGACCATGTAGGTTGCCGTTGACCCTGTGCCTAGACCAACGACCATTCCATCTTCCACAAACGTTGCTGCTTTTTCACCGACTAATTTTTTCTGATTCATTAAATCTTTCATCTCCTTAGTAAAACGCTCTCATTTATACGAAGTTAGTATATCATAATTTCAGTCAAGATTTCAGTCTTCCCTGCTACTTCTTAGGAATAATTAATCTGAACACTAAAAAAGAGAATGCGGTAACCTCCACATTCTCCAAAAGATATCCTTAGAGCATTTTAAATTCTAAAAAGAGATCATTATAGATACCAATAAACTCCAACCCTAAGTTTTCAGAGACTTCCAGATGATCCAATGTTTTTAACGTTGGATAAAATTGTTCATCACTGACGACTTCTTCATCGATATACTCTTCAATCGCTGTTTGATTGGGTGAACTGTAGCCAATGTACTCCGCGTTTAACGCAGCATTTTCTGGACGCAGCATAAAAGAGATAAAGGCATGCGCACCATCAATATTTTCCGACGTTTTTGGAATGACCATATTATCGAACCATAAATTCGAACCTTCTTCTGGCAATACATAATGAAGATTTTCGTTTTCCCACATCATATCCGCTGCTTCTCCAGAGAACGTAACCGCTAAGGGAGCTTCTTCTTGAATCATATACATTTTAATCTCATCCGCTACAATTGCTTTGACGTTAGGCGCAAGGGCCGCCAGCTTAGCTGCTGCTTCTTCGAGCTCATCCGGGTTCTTTGAATTCAAAGAATACCCCAGATTTTGTAACGTCAAACCGACGACTTCTCTTGCACCGTCAATGAATAAAATACTTTCCTTATAATCAGGATGCCATAAATCTTCCCAGGAAGTAATTGAACCTTCTTCAATCATTTGGTCATTATAAATGATTCCGAGCGTTCCCCAAAAATAGGGAACCGAATATTGATTGCCAGGATCAAAAGGCAAGTCTAAAAAGTCGTCTACTAAATGGTCCATTCCTTCAATTTTAGAATGATCCAGCTCATACAGTAAGTCTTCTTCAATCATACGTTCAATCATATATTCACTGGGAATCGCAATATCATACGATGTACCGCCTTGTTGCACTTTCGTATACATCGCTTCATTAGAATCAAAAGTTTCATAAATCACTTGTAAATTGGTTTCTTCTTCAAAAGCTGTGATTAAATCAGGGTCGATATAGTCTCCCCAGTTGTAAATCGTCAGCGTGCCTTCCGTTGAATCACTTGTTGATTGAGTGATATAGCGATCTAAGCCAAACAAAACGAAGATAACAAAACCAATCGCTAGAATAAATTGTATTAATCTTTTCATTTATTCGGTCACCACCTTTTTAATTCGACGAACACGTCGGTTATACCTCGAAATATAATAGTAGCCAAGCACGAGGAATAACGAACCAATGAATAATAACGCACTTAATGCATTGATTTCTAAACTAATTCCCTGACGAGCTCTAGAATAGATCTCAACAGACAAAGTCGTAAAACCATTGCCTGTCACAAAGAAAGTAACCGCGAAGTCATCTAAAGAATACGTAAAAGCCATAAAAAAGCCAGCAAAAATCCCAGGAACAATATTCGGTAAAATGACATGCGTGAGTACTTGCCAACGGCTTGCTCCCAAGTCTTCTGCCGCTTTAATCATGGAGTCATTTAATTCTTCCAAACTAGGAAGAACCATTAACACAACAATCGGGATACTGAACGCGATATGTGAGAGTAGAACAGACATGAAGCCTAACTGATAACCTACAATCGTGAATAGCAATAAGAAACTAGAACCGATAATCACATCCGGTGACACGAGCAAAATATTATTCGCACCTAACAAACTACTTTTTA
>DATGSY010000206.1:0-12090 GCA_035302125.1 Atopostipes sp. | reverse complement strand
TTCAGGTTCCAATGCAGGAAATACAATATGTGCAGTCATGATACTGTCAGCACCTTTTTCAATAGCCTTCTTAAAGGGAACTAATTCTACTTTGTGCAATCGTTCGATATCATGGTTGATTTTCGGTAAAGCATAATGTGAGTCGGTATTGGTATCTCCATGTCCTGGGAAATGTTTAACTGCTGTTGCAACACCGGCATTTTGCAACCCTCTCATAAATTCTATCCCGAATTCACTAACCATTTCAGGAGTCTCCCCGAATGAACGCACACCAATCACAGGATTCGATGGATTATTATTAACGTCTAAAACCGGTGCAAAGTTCCAATTAATTCCTAATTGGTATAAATCGTCTCCTGTGGCTTTACCAACTTCATAGGCGTATTCAGAATGATTTGTAGCTGAAAGTGCCATTGCTCCAGGGTACTCCCCGGCTCCTTCTCCAAGTCGTTTAACCGTTCCATTTTCCTCATCAATCGCAATTAGCATTGGATATTTATAACCCGCTTGTTTTGCTTCTTTCTGCAAGCTGGTGGTTAAATTTAGAACTTCATCTGGCGATCCAATATTGTGAGCGAATAAAATTACACCACCGATATGGTATTCATGAATCATTTGTTTTAATTCAACAGTCAGTTCTTTTCCTGGAAAACCTACAACAAATAATTGTCCAATTTTTTGTTTGATATTTAATAACCTCCTTATTTTAAATAATTTCACTATTTATTATAAGCTTAAAGGAAATATTATTCCAGTAATTATTAAAAATAACGGTTAATAATTTCACTAAAGAATGTTCTTATACATCAAATGGTATTTTCGGTAAACGTTCATACCGTTTCTTTCATAAAAGTCAATGTTATTTCCACCTGTCCAAAGAAAATACGCATGACTAATTCCTTTACCTAACATGCTAAATAGCATTTCATTAAAGAGAATAGTCCCTAAACCTTCTCCTCTTAATTCTTTCATTACACCAAATGGTCCGAAACGATTAGGGTTTCCATCGATAGCTCTTTGCGCGTATCCAACAATGTCATCATTCTTATCCTTTAAAATTAAAATAGTATCATTAGCTGTATCGTTTAATATAGCATTTCGCACATGGTTAGCCCATCCCCCTTGAAAATGTGATTGAATGAATAGAAGTAATTCTTCGGTATCTTCTAATGTAAAAGCAGACAACTGATAACCTTTTTCAAGAATTTTCTCTGTTAAATTTAAATACTCGGGTGTTTTTATAAAGTCCAATAAGCTTCGCTCCATAGATACTGCTTCTCCGTATTTAACATATCCCAATTGTTCAAAAAACTCTTTTGCCGCTGGATAATTTTGTTCATCGACTCCTGGAAAGATATAGTTGGGACTATATGCTCCTAAAGTGATATTCGTTACACCATGAGTTCTCATCTTTTTTTCAATTTCTTTAATTAATTTGGTTCCGATCCCTTGTCGTTGATACCTTGGATCAACAAATACGGTTGCTATCCATCCTCTTTCTGGCTCTAGTCCTTTATTCCCATAAGAAACCCTTCGTACAGCTGACCAAACAAATCCTACAACTTCGTTCTTTTCATTTAAAGCGACCGGACAATATGTCGGATTAAAATTCTCATCTAACAAAATCTTTTTAATAAAAGATTGGTTGGATATTAGATTCATCACTAAAGTTCTATTCCATACTTTAATAATTTCGCTTCTATATTTTTGATTGTAAGGTACGATTTTCATTAACTTATGCCTTTCTTTTCTTATTGACTATACATAAAAGAGAGCAGGGAATCCTACTCTCTTTTGATATCAGTATAAAGGTTAAGTATTCAAACTAGTTTCTAGCAGCTGCTTCGGCAGCTTCTCTTTCTGTACGAGCTTCTTCCTCTTCTCTTGCTATGTTCTCTTTATCCCAGCTACGCATAAATGGATAGTAAACAGCAATACTAACCACTAAAGTTATGGCTTGAATGACTGCCCCACTAATGGCTCCACCAGTGGCGAGATATCCAGCGATAATAGCAGGCATCGTCCAAGGTACTACTATACCGGCGGGCAGTGCGACTAATCCCAATGACATTGCAAAGTAAGTAATAACCGCAATCACCATTGGTGCAAGAATAAATGGAATTAACAATTTAAAGTTCAATACAATTGGTAAACCAAAAATTAATGGCTCATTAATATTGAAGATACCAGAGGGTAAAGTTAATGCACCCAAGGCTTTCGCTTGTTCACTCTTTGAGAAGAAAGCCAAACAAATCGCTAAGGCTAAAGTGGATCCTCCTCCACCCATCCAAACAAAAATTGTCATAAATTCATTGGTGATAATATTAGGTAAAGCTTCTCCAGCTTCAAAAGCTAAACGGTTTTGGTCAGAGTTGGCTAACCAAACTGGTTGCATGATTGGGCCGATGATGTTGTTTCCGTGAATCCCCAAAAACCAAAAGAATGAATTCAAGAAAATCATAAGCAGTGATCCCCATAAGGAAGAACCAACAGCCGTGAAAGGTCGTCCAATGGTTTCAGTCACTAAAACGTGAATATTTCCATCCGCAACTCCTGTCATATCCATAATGGCGTAGACAAGACCTGCTAATAAAATGACTAAAAATCCAGGAATTAATGCAGAAAACGAACGTGCAACTGCAGGCGGTACACCTTCTGGCATTTTAATGGTCCAATCCTGGTCGACAGCGAAACTAAAAATTTCTGCTGTTAGTAATCCTACGACAATTGCGATAAATAAGCCCGCACTACCCACATACGTATAATCAATTCCAGTTCCTACATCGGTAACTAAATCGGGTGTTACAATCACAAAGGCGGATAAAGCAATGGCTCCAGCTGACACCCCGTCTTTTCCGTAATGACGAGCTAAACTGTGCGCAATTCCAAACACCGCAATTAACCCCATCAAACCAAATGAACCGTTTGTAATTTTACTAAAGTATTGCGCGATTCCTATATCTTGAATCCAGTTCATATAAGCTTCTGAGGGTAAATTTCCAAGAATTAAGAATAAAGATCCAATAATAATCAAAGGCATTCCCAATACAATACCGTTACGCAAAGCGACTAAATGACGTTGTGCAGCTAGTCGCCCAGCATATAATTCTATTTTCTCCATCATTTATGTTTCCCCTTTTCATGATCTACTATTTAAACAGTAGATTATTCTGCTTCAATGAATTTGAACGTAGAAAATGGTTTTAGATCACTTAAGAGTTCAACTGCATCGTCCGTTACTTTTCCTACAACATTACGAGTTCCGTCATCTTCAATAGGGAGTAAAATGATTTGCGTTTCTCCTTTATACTGACCAAAATTATTGTTACCTAAAACAATTGTTCCTTTTTCAAGCGGACTAGTTGTTTGAACCGGGAAATCTTCTTCACGGTATTTTACACGCGTCTGTGATGAACGAATCAAGTAAGCTGAACGGTCGCCACGGTAAACATGCAACTCATCCAAAATAACTTTTCGGTCCAAGTCTCTAGCATCCGCTGAGAGTTCCACTGGAATTAAGACATGTGAACTGAAGAAAGCATCCGCTGCTTTTTTCAATTCCTCTTCAGAAGCATAAGCATTTCCGATAATTAAATCATCAATCCCACCAAGTATCTTGTAGTGGCTCACTTGAACTTCAATCGGTAAGTTTCGATGCTCTTCTAATGAGCATAAACCAGTCTGTACAGGCCATGGTCCTTGTTCTCCAGCTTGAGAAGTCACAAAAGCAGCCGTGTTTAAGTTGTATGCATTAAACTGTGCCGTTGTTTTTTCAAAGTGGTCACGAGACAAGCCTGAATAACGCATAGGATAAAAGTTATGTGAAGCAATTAAATTTTCCCGGTTCGGTTGATAACTCATGACGTTATCAATGTATTTCGTACCGCTACTCATATTCACTTCAATTTTTAAGTCATAGTCATTCTTGGTCATCAATGCTTCTTCTGATCCACCGAATCCTAAATCTAAGCGGATGGCATACGCGCCAATCTCAGTAAAGAAGCTTAAATCTTCGTAGCTTACCCCTAATTGTTCAAATAATTTCGGATTGATGTCTAATGTCGTTTCCATGCCTAGAGAATTTCCATATTCGATAATCTCTCGATATTTCTCGACAACTTCATCACGGTCGCCTTCAATTTCCAACAAACTCGTGAAGATACGCGTATAGCCTAGCGAACTAGCTAACTCTAAGTACTTTTTGTCTTCCTCCACATTGGATTTAGACGGATATATAGATATACCTAGTTTTTTCATTTAATCACCTTTCCATTTGGTCGCGATGTGATTTCAACAATTTTATTATATATCGAAAACGGTTTCGTTACAATTTATAATGAATACTCGATAGGATTGTTTTATCGATAATTTTAGCCATAAGTCACATTACCTAAAATGACAGATTTTTCAGCACCTGTTGCGGATGGGACATTGCTTGGTTGTTTGTGTAAGGTCTGATTCCCTAAAATGACCATCGCAACAGCTTCTTTGGCATCTGACGAATAACCTAGGTCTTCTTGACGAAGCACTGTGACATTTGGTAAGGACTGTTTAATCTTTTCAACCAATGTTGGATTATAGCTGCCCCCGCCTCCGATAATGAGATCGGTTTGGCTGGTGATATAGGGTTCTATACTCTTCGCAATGGATTTTGCGGTAAACATGGTCGCTGTCGCTAACCAATCTTTTGCGGATAATTTGTATTTATCGAGATACTCTTGTACAAACTGCAAGCCGAACTCTTCTCGGCCGGTTGTTTTTGGTGGATTTTTTACGATATAAGGATGCTGCATCCACTCTTCCAACAATTTTTCATTCACTGTCCCTTGCTTTGCATACGCGCCATCTTTATCATACGCTTCATTGTAAAAGTGTTGGGTCAACTCATTAATAACCATATTTCCAGGACCGGTATCAAAGGCGACTAAGTCATTTAGCGAAGCGCGAGGGGGAATGACCGTAACATTCCCAATGCCTCCAATGTTTTGAAGCAGACGAGTGCGCTGATCGTCTCGGTATAAAACATATTCGGAGTAAGGAACAATCGGTGCTCCTTGACCGCCAACTGCCATGTCTCGCGGCCGGAAATTTGAAACTACTGTACAGCCTGTCTTCTCTGCGATAACTGCCGACTCGCCGATTTGTAAGGTCGAGGCGTGGTATTTTTCTGAAGCTTCCGGGATATGATAAATCGTCTGTCCGTGGGAAGCGATAAATTCGACGTCCTTTAAAGGAATCTCAGCTTCTTCGCTCACTTGAATCGCCGCATCCGCAAACAATTCACCTAATTCAACATTTAAAGAACTGATTAGAGCAGCATTTGATGTTTCGATCGAAAAAGCATCCCGAATTTTCTGGTCTGTTTCTTTTAGAATAGGTAACGTGCTGAATTGGATAAGCTTGACTTCTGTATCCTCATTCACCCCAGTGATTTCCACTAAAGCCGCATCGATACCGTCAAGAGATGTTCCGGACATTAAGCCAATCGCATAAACCATTTGTTTCACCTTCCATTCTCTTCATTAAAGGACTGTCGAATTAGATTATGTAATCTTGGGCGCAACCGTAGAATTTCAGGATGTCTGCCGTAATGTACCCGATTGGTCAAAAGAATCACATTCAAATCCACCGTCGGGTCAAAGTAAATGCTCGTTCCCGTAAACCCAGTGTGTCCATAGGTTTGGTCGGAGAAATAATCTCCACATGGTGTTTGGCTACCGGTTTTTATTTGCCAGCCAAGCCCTCTCTCTTCGTTTAATGACGAAGTAAAGCTTTGTTTAGCCAAACGTAGCGCATTTTCTGAAAGGATTCGCTTATTCTTGTATACTCCTTCATTTTCAATCATCGTGACATAATGATTTAAGTCCACGATTGTACTGAACAAGCCAGCATGACCACTGATGCCACCGAGTGCTTCGGTATTTTCATCGTGGACTGTACCGATTTTATAAGCTTTTAAGGTTTCATCGTACTCAGTAGCTGCATAGCGTTCTTTTGGAAAGTCTGGAAGAAAAGTCGTTTCAGTCATTTCAAGCGGTTCGAATATTTCTTGATGGACAAATTCTTCAAATGCTGTTCCACTGACGACTTCCACAATTTTTCGAAGTAAGATAAACCCTAAATCACTGTAAACCACTTTAGATCCTGGTTCATATTCGAGAGACTCATCGTATATCGCTTGGAAAATCGCTTCTTGGTTTAAGTTTTCTTGATAAAATCGGCGGTGGCTCGTTAAACCAGATGTATGTGTGAGCAACTGTTGAATGGTGACTTGTTCTTTTCCATGCTTCTCAAATTCAGGTATAAATTGAGTGACCTTATCGCCTAAATAAACCTCCCCTGTATCTATGAGTTTTAAAATCGCCGGTAAAGTTGCGACGACTTTAGTAAGCGAAGCCAAATCAAAAACCGTATCCATTTGCATGGGTTCTTGTTCATTTTCGTAGTCAATCCGTTGACCTAAAGCCTCTTCAAAAACTGTTTCTCCTTTATAGTTCACTTGGATGACGGCACCGGGAATGTGCTTTTGATCGATTTCATGTTGTAGAAACGCTGTGATTTTTTCTTCCATTCAGGTATTCCTTTCTCCTATGAGCTCTTATCTATTTACCTCTATCATAAACATTATTTCTTTTCATCTCAATAATAAATGGAATTATATTTTAATTAGTTATTAAAAAAGCCCAGAATTTATCTGGACTTGAATTATTCTCTTTAACTTTCAAAGCTCAACCATTCCTGGGTTTGATCAAAATGGCTAGCTTTTTCATTTGCATCTTCGACTACAGTTTCTGGGAAATTCATATTTTGAAGTAACAAGATGGCATTTCTGGAAGTTGCAGGTCCTTTTTGAAGGACATAATTAAATTGTACGCCATCTTCTTCGGTCACATTTTCTCTAAAATGAACGTTATCCGCTTGGTCTTTTAGCATTTCTGTCAATTCGATATCGTGCGTCGCGACAAAAGCGAGTGACGGATAATCAGCCATCCAATGAATCATACTTGAAGAAGCCGCAATTCGTTCCACTGTATTCGTGCCGCGCAAGATTTCATCAATGAACAAATAACATCTTTCTTTCGTTTTCACTTTATCTAATACGCGTTTTAAGGATTTGATTTCAGCCACAAAATAACTGTCTCCTTGTAAGACATCGTCTTCAACAGCCATCGATGTGAGGACATGCCCTCGCTGCATAACAAAGGACTCGGCTAAGCACGTATTGATGGTTTGAGCCAGGATACAATTAATGGCGACACTCTTTACATAAGTCGATTTTCCGGAAGCATTTGAACCAGAGACTAAGGTATTCCTTGACCAACGAACGGGATTTGCGACTGGACTTTCAATTAATGGATGGTAAACCGCCTCGCCGATGACTTCCTCGTCTTCAGTAAATGTTGGTTCTGTGTGCAATGAAAGAATCAGACGATAGTTTAATACAGCGTAAGCCACTTCCAACCTCCCTAGGGTCTGCCATAGTTGAATCCCTTCTTTTTCATGGTTCCTGACTTGATTAAAGCTGAAGTAATAAGCGATAAAAGGCAGCATAAACAACATGTTCAAATAATCTAACAGTATACCTATTCCGTTGTGTTCATTTTCTTGAAAGACGAAAGAAAAGCGAGAAACACTTTTGAATGGTTTAAGAAGTGTCTTCAGTTCCTTTTGTAAAGGATGATCGACTTTTATTAATTTCTTGGTGGTATTCAGTGTCTGCACAAAATAACTCATGCTATTTAATTCCATACGGATTTTAGTCTTTTTCATAAACGAATAGACCACATTAAATAAGAGTGAACCGACCAATAATAAAAAGCCCAATTGTTCGATGCCAATTATGAGTAAAAACAAACTGACGATGGGCAACGAGCCTAAGATGACATAAACAATCAGTGAAGAAAGGGCCTTATTGTTGGAATCTGTGAGATAACGAACCACTGAATTATAGTCTCTCTTCCCTAACTGCGAAAAAATATACTCTATCTTTTCTCGTTTCTTTGGGTGTTCTTGATAATAGTCAATAATTTCTTCTAGTTCTTCCTGCTTTTTTTGATTGAAATTAAATAAACGAAGGGTGCGATATAACGCTTCTGAACCAATGCTTGAATGTGTATGATTGATTTCTTGAAAAACAGAGAATAAATCCAAGTCATACCAAGTGATATCATCGACTTCACTGTCAAAATCGAGACGTGGTTTCAACTTTTCATAAGATTGAAACAAACTCTCTTCTTTATCCCGATGGGTTGTTCTTGGAATCGTACCCCAATGATTCCGAATCCTATTCTTCTGTTTCCGCTTACTATTTATACTCACGGCCACTAAAATAATTCCTATGGAAAGAATCATTAAAATGACAAACATTTGCTCGCTCATAAAATCTCCTTTATGTATAAAGATATGATTAAGTGTACACTAGAAAAATCGCGTATTAAAGCCTGTTTGAAATACAATGAATGAAATTTTATTTTTTTAAAAATGATTTTCTCGATTTTTCGCAAATATATATAGTAGAGGATTAAATAAGGAGCGGATATACATGTTAATGAAATCTCGTAATAAATCAGTTAGTCATTGTATTTTAGAATCTTTATATCATCGGGTAACTTTGTCATTTGAAGATCAGCGGAGTTATGAAAATCAACGAAGGGGCTTTGAAGGGGAGCAGTGTTTTGATCATTTTATGAATCATGCCAAACAAAGGGGGTTGGTTATTAGCGACCTGTTTTTAAGCAGCCAAGAGACGAATTACCAAATGGATGCCGTGCTTATCTTGAGGAATCTTGTGGTTATTTATGAGGTAAAGAATTTTTCGGGTGAGTATACATATAATAAGGGCATGCTTTTTTCAAAGTCGGGGCATAGTATTCAAAGTCCGGTCGGGCAGGTCGAGCGAAAGAAGTCATATTTACACAATTGGCTATTGAGAAATGGTTATCCGCATGCCATTGAGTCTTACGTGGTATTTATAAACCCAGATTTTTATATCTATAACCTTCCACCAACGGATTCGATACTCTTTATTGGCCAGCTGGAGCGACATTTTAATGAATTAGCTCGGCAGATCTCTACAGTCTCGACTCAGGATAAAAAATTGGCACAAACCTTGGTGCAACACCATAATGAAAATTATCGTCCCGATAATTTACCGTCTTATGGGTTTGAGGATTTAAAGAAAGGAGTGCTTTGTGGCAAATGTTTTTCTTTTGAATGTGAGAACACGAGACAGAATCGAGTTTGTACAGCCTGTGGACATAGAGAGAAGATTGCGGATGCGATTTATCGAAGTGTATTGGAGTTTCAACTGTTGTTTCCTGAACTTCCAGTGACTGTGCAGATGATTTATGAATGGTGTGGGGGCGTGTATACGAAATATAGAATTAAATATATATTGCAGGCAAACATGACTTGTAATCATAAAGGGCCAAAAAGTTATTACAGCTAGAAAGTTATTATTATAGATAAGCTTTGTCTTAAAAATCGGTTATTTGATAAAGTGGGATATATTTTCGACCTCACTTTGTTAGATTCCTCTCTAATCTGATAAAGTGAGTGATATTTCTAGCCTCACTTTATTAGCTTCGGTGCCTATCTGATAAAGTTTGATTCTTTTTAAAACTTACTTTATCAGATAGAAAAGGATTTAAATACAACTTCTATTTTAAACACACAAAAACTCCTTTATTTTTCAAATAAAGGAGTTTTTCGTATTAGATTCCGAGTAAAACAGTCGCAATTTGAAAGTAAAGAATTAAAGCAAAAGTATCTACAACTGTTGTAATCATTGGACCTGCCATCACTGCCGGATCCTGGTTAATCTTTTCAGCAAATATCGGCAATATACCACCGACAACTTTGGCTAGGATAATCACTAACACCAAGGATAAAGAAACAGTAATTGCAACTTGTAATGTAATATCATCCATCAACAATATTCGAACTGTATTGACTACACCAAGAGTTATACCTGTGACTGCCCCAACTGTTGCTTCTCTTCGAATAACCGCTCCTAAATGACTTGTGTCTATTTCTTCAAGAGACAATGCTCTTGTAATTAATGTTGAGGATTGTGTACCTGAATTTCCTCCACTATCCATCAGCATTGGGATATAAGCGGCTAAAACAACATGTGTAGCCAAAACAGCTTCGTATCGCTGAATTACATAAGCAGTTAATGTAGCCGTAATCATCAAAATAAGTAACCAACCTATTCTTTCTCGACTTAATGACCAGATTGTTCGATCTAAATATTTTGTTTTTGGCTCATCTGATTTTGCTACACCGGATTGCAGTAAATAGTCTTCATGAATTTCATCTGAAATTACTTCAAAAATATCATCCGCTGTAACAATTCCTACTAATCGATTCTCTGAGTCCACTACTGGCAAAGAAAGCAACTGATATTTTAAGAAAAGATCGGAAGCTACTTCTTGATCATCATTCGTCTTGACAGCGAGCACGGAATAATGAATTAACTCTTCGATTGTTTCTTTCGTAGACTTCACCAATTCTGAAATGTATACACGTCCTATAAGATGGCGTTCATTGTCCATGATATAAATGACGTTCAAATGTTCTGGACCACCTGTTGAAAATTGGATTTTTTCTATAATTTCTTTTTTTGTACTTGTTTCTTTCGCCGTTACAAAGTCCACACTCATTAAACTGCCGACGCTTTCTTCTGGATAGCGAAGTAATTTATTGATGGTTTCTCTTCTGTTATCCGGCACATAATCAAGTAATTTAATCACTAAATTCGCTGGCATTTCCTGTAAAACATCCACCAAGTCATCAGATTCCTGCAGTTGAATTAATTTTGCAACATCCGGGTCTGAGAGTGCAGAAAGCAACTCTTCACGTGCTTTTGGTGACAGTAATCGGAAAACTTCCGCCAAATCATCTTTAGTCATTAAATTAATGATTTGTGCGCGTTCAGTAGCTGAGATGCGTTCTAACCAAATGGCAATGTCGAGTGGAGTCATTGTTTTCAATTTGTCTAATATATTTTTTGTGTTCATTTCTATCTTCCTCCTCATTTTTGGCAGTCTCGAGGTCGACTGGATTCTTTGTTGCATCCCCTCCTTAAAATATAAAAAGGTCCACCTATAATAGGTAGACCTGTCGAATCCAAATAATTATTAGACGTTCGAGCTTTAGCTCTAAAAGGCGTTGCAATTACACTAGTCGAAACCTTGTTGTTGATAACGACTGTTGACCTGCGCAAAGTGTCTCCACTTTTTTGCGGTAGTAATCCATATCCTCTTAGTAGCCTCACCTACCTCTGTCTATTATAGCAAATGCGTTTGCAAATACAATAGCATTCAAACTCTGAGCAAATATTTTTTTAATTTTGTTACTTAAGCGGTTATCGGATAAAGTGGGATATATTTTCAACCTCACTTTGCTAGATTCTTCCCCAATCTGATTAAGTGAGTGATATTTCTAGCCCCACTTTATTAGATTCGGGATCTATCGGATAAAGTGGAACTCTTTTTCACACTCACTTTATCAGACAGGATAGAATTGAAATTCAACTTCTACTCATAATCGAGTAGGAGACTAGCCATTATTTGGCTAGTCGACCTCTCACACCACCGTACGTACGGTTCACGTATACGGCGGTTTAATATCTTACGTAAGCAGACTCTACCAATTCGCTTAGTGGAACTAAGCCCCATTGGTGGAGTCTTTTTGTTGTAATTGCCCGATGAACTTCAGGCGTGTTTGAAAGTCGCCAGTACATTTTTCGAGAAAATGCAATGCGTTTCGCTGAATCTAGGTCAAGTCCATAGGACTTTAATTTCTTAATAATCGTGCGTGGTCGTTTCCAGCGTTTAAGGATAAGCTGTCTGAGTCGATGGTGTAACCATCCTTCTGTCTCCCTAATAAATCCTTTAATAAAACCTAAGCCAAAATAGTTAATCCAACCTCGTGTGACACGATTAATTTGTTGGACAATTTCTTCAAAGGTACCTGGTCTATTTCGCTTAGTCAGTCTCTTTAAAGAATTCTTGAATTTTTGCTTGGCTTGCTTGGTAGGGATAAAACGATAGGTTCCATTCACTCGGCGCATCAGACAGCTCAAGA
>DATGSY010000205.1:0-4952 GCA_035302125.1 Atopostipes sp. | reverse complement strand
TGTTGTAGAACCACTTGAACGTGGTTATGGAACTACCCTCGGAAATTCATTACGCCGTATTTTGCTGTCATCATTACCAGGTGCAGCGATTACTAATCTACAAATAGATGGTGTGTTACATGAGTTTTCAACGGTTACCGGCGTCGTCGAAGATGTTACAGCGATTGTTCTTAACTTGAAAAAAGTCGCTATGAAAATACATTCAGAAGATGTTAAAACCTTGGAATTAGATATAGAAGGTCCAGCGGTTGTTACGGCTGGCGATCTTATTCACGACAGTGAGATTGAAATTAAAAATCCTGATGTATACATTTGTACAGTATCTGAAGGTGGCCATTTGCATGCAAGAATGGATGCCCAAAAAGGTCGAGGCTATGTAAATGCAGAAGACAATAAGCGTGATGATATGCCTATTGGTGTAATTCCAATCGACTCAATCTATACCCCAATCACACGAGTAAACTACTTGGTAGAAGACACTCGCGTAGGTAAAAGTGATCAATACGATAAATTGACACTTGATGTGTGGACTGACGGATCTATATCACCAGAAGACAGTGTAAGTTTAGCGGCTAAAATCTTAACTGAGCATTTGAATATCTTTGTGAACTTAACTGAAGAAGCTCGTGAAGCTGAAATCATGGTTGAGAAGGAAGAAACGAAGAAAGAAAAAATGCTTGAGATGACAGTTGAAGAACTTGATCTATCTGTACGTTCATACAATTGTTTAAAACGCGCAGGAATCAATACTGTTGAAGAATTAACAGACAAAACTGAATCTGAAATGATGAAAGTCCGTAACTTAGGGAAGAAATCATTAACAGAAATCAAAAACAAACTAGATGAATTAGATTTATCTTTAAAAGAAGAAATCTAAAAAAACTATAGACTGATTATTGTAGGTAAGGAGGATTCAACTAAATGGCATACCGTAAATTAGGACGTACAAGTTCTCAAAGAAAAGCTTTATTACGCGATTTAGTATCAGATTTAATTATTAACGAACGAATTACTACGACAGTTACTCGTGCTAAAGAAGTTAGAAAATTAGCAGATAAATTAGTAACTTTAGGTAAAAAAGGTGACTTGCACGCTCGTCGTCAAGCAGCATCTGTATTACGTAATGAATTAGCAGCTGTAGAAGAAACAGAAGAAGCAATTATTGTTGAATCAGTTGTTCAAAAATTATTTAACGAAATTGCTCCACGTTTCGAAACACGTAACGGTGGATACACACGAGTATTGAAAACAGAACCTCGTCGTGGAGACGGAGCACCTATGGCAATTTTAGAATTTGTTGAAGAAGTAAACTTTGACGAATTAGAAACTGAAGAAGAGCCAGAAGAAACAACAGAAGTTGAAGCAGAAGAAACAACTGAAGAAACTGCTGCATCTGAATCAGAAGAAACTGGAACTACTGAAGAAGTAGAAGCAACAGAGGAAACTGAAGAAGACGAAGACGCTTCTGAAGAATAATTTGCTCGAACTGAATAAAACAATGACTCACTTTTAATGATGTATAGAGAGCGTTATGATGATGGTTTAACCAAGTGTCTAGCTCTAGTTTCTCCTGGGGTTTATCCCAGGAGAAGCGTATATATCAGGAAGTGATTTTTTGTTTATATAGAGAGAT
This sequence comes from Atopostipes sp., assembly GCA_035302125.1. Taxonomy (GTDB): domain Bacteria; phylum Bacillota; class Bacilli; order Lactobacillales; family Carnobacteriaceae_A; genus Atopostipes. The sequence continues at coordinate 3,319 of DATGSY010000205.1, read as the reverse complement.
TTATATGGGTCAGCCCTTTTTTAACAGAAGATGAGTGAAGAATTTTGAAGGAATATTGAGTTGGCGGTCTCAATCTGCTAATCTTATAAGGATAAACAAAACATCATGTACAGGAGTAGTTAAAATGAGTCTCATTTCATTAAAAGACGTTAGTTATCGCTATAGCGCCACAGATAAATTTTTAGCTTTAGAGAAAGTTTCATTGGACATCGAAAAAGGGGAATGGATCGCCCTGATTGGTGCTAATGGTTCTGGAAAATCAACTTTAGTCAAAACATTGAACGGTTTAAACATGCCTCAAGAAGGTTCAGTGAAAGTAGACGGTTTGGAGCTAAATGAAGAAAACATTTGGACGATTCGTCAAAAAGTAGGAATGGTCTTTCAAAATCCCGACAACCAATTTGTAGGATCCACTGTGGCAGACGATGTAGCTTTTGGACTCGAAAATATTGGTATTCCTCGTGATGAGATGATTGAGCGAATCAACCAGTCATTAGAACAAGTAGGGATGAGCGATTTCAAACAAGCAGAACCTGCACGCCTTTCCGGGGGACAGAAACAACGTGTAGCGATTGCTGGTATATTGGCCTTAGAACCTGAAATAATCGTGTTAGACGAAGCGACAAGTATGTTAGACCCTAAAGGTCGTTCAGAGGTATTGGAGACCGTAAAAGCGGTTAAAGAGAAGAGCAATTTAACGGTCCTTTCCATTACGCACGATATTAATGAAGCGGCACAAGCCGATCGCATCTTTGTCTTGGAGCAAGGAAAAATCAAACACGTTGATACGCCAGAAGAAATCTTTAAACTTGGCGAAGAGCTCATTGAACTTGGTCTAACGGTTCCATTTGTCGAACTGCTAAAAAATGAATTAGAAAAAAGAAGTATTCAGGTACCAGAAAAATATGTTTCTGAAGAAAGGCTGGTTGAGTGGTTATGGAAATACGCTTCGAAAATGTAAACTTTACTTATCAACCAGGCACTCCGTTTGAAAATAAAGTTCTACATGATATTAATTTTACGATAAAAGATGGCAGCTATACCGCAATCATTGGTCATACAGGGAGCGGTAAGTCGACTATTCTGCAACACTTAAATGCTTTATTAGTGCCTACTACTGGTAGTGTATGGCTAGGTGATCGTGAAGTCACTTCGAAAAAGCTAGAAAAGTCACTGAAAGAAATCCGAAAAGAAGTGGGGGTTGTATTCCAATTCCCTGAAGCCCAATTGTTTGAAGAAACGGTAGGTAAAGATATTGCCTTTGGTCCGCAAAATTTTGGTATGTCTGAAGAAGAAGCTTTAAAGCGAGCTGAAGAGATTCTGCCGGTGGTTGGCTTAGATGCCTCATTTATGGACCGCTCGCCGTTTGAGTTGTCTGGTGGACAAATGCGTCGAGTTGCGATTGCAGGCGTCTTAGTGATGGAACCTAGCGTTTTAGTGCTAGATGAACCGACTGCAGGTTTAGATCCAAAAGGGCAGTTAGAAATGATGACACTGTTTAATGAGCTCCATGAAAAACAGGATTTAACGATTGTTCTTGTGACACACCAAATGGAAGATGTCGCGAACTATGCGGACCATATGATTGTCTTAGACGAAGGAAAAGTAGTCGGCAATGGTGCGCCACAAGAAGTATTTGAGGATGCCCGTTGGCTACAGTCGATTCAATTGGACGTACCAAAAACCGTTGAATTTGCGACAGACTTGGCGGAGCATTCCGAGTGGCATTTTGATGAGGTGCCGTTGACTTTAGAAGACTTAGCAGATGAAATTGAAAAGAAGTTCAAACAATCAAAACGAGCCACGGATCAAGCGCAGGTGAATAACGATGGATAGATTAATTCTGGGACAATACGTCCCTGGTGACTCCTTTATTCACCAGTTAGATCCGCGAACCAAACTCCTAGCTTCCATGTGGTTTATTGTCCTGATTTTTATAGCCAGCAGTTGGTGGACTTATCTGGTATTGATTGCGCTTGTTTTAACGGCAGCAGTCGTCTCAGAAGTTCCACTGAGCTATTACATTAATGGATTAAAACCATTAGCCTTTCTAATTTTAATTACGGTATTTTTTCAACTGATCTTTGCTCAAGGCGATACGATTCTACTTGAATGGGGTTGGCTGACGATCACTCTAGAAGGCGTCATCAATGCGGTATTGATTATTATCCGTTTTGTATTAATTGTCATGATGTCTACAATTTTGACTCTGACCACAACACCTTTGGAAATCGCGGATGGGATTGAAGCACTACTGCAACCCTTCAAAAGGTTTCATGTCCCGGTACAAGAAATTGCACTTATTTTATCGATTGCGCTTCGCTTTGTACCTACTTTAATGCAAGAAACAGAGAAAATCATGAATGCACAAAAGGCTCGTGGGGTCAGTTTTGATGAAGGGAATCTTTTAGACCGCATGAAAAAAATTGTACCCCTTTTGATTCCGTTATTTATCAGCTCTATCGACCGAGCGGATCAATTGGCGGTTGCGATGACAGCTCGTGGCTATCGTGGTGGAGAAAACCGGACCAAACTAAGAGAGCTTCAATGGTCTACTAAAGATTATTCTGCCTTTTTGATTTTTGGTGTTGTCACTGTCATTTTACTTTCAGCCCGTTATTTTGTTTAAAGAAAGCAATTATACATGCGCACTGAGGAGTGAATGAATGGAAGCAATAGAAACCGTTCGATACAAAGCGATCATTGCCTATGATGGCACCCACTTTTCGGGTTTTCAAATACAACCCAATGGGCGCACGGTTCAAGGGGAGCTTGAGCGCGTATTAAAGAAAATCAATAAAGGGACATTCGTACGCATCCATCCGGCCGGTCGGACAGATGCCGGCGTTCATGCAAGAGGCATGGTCATTCACTTTGACTACCTAAGTTCGATTCCAACAGAGGGTTTATTTAAAGCTATGAACATCCTAACATCAGCAGATATATCGATTAATCGGCTAGAAATCGTCGAAAATGACTTTCATGCCCGCTACCACGCAATCAGTAAAACGTATACGTATCGGGTGCATAATGAAGCAATACGCGATCCGTTCATTCGAAATTTTACTTTGCATCATCCTTATTCGTTGAACCGGGAAAAAGCTGAACAAGCGTTACGTGTGATTGTTGGAAAGCATGACTTTACGAGCTTTTGTTCAACAAAAACCGATAAAGAAGATAAGGTACGGACAGTATATGAAGCTTCTGTGGATGTGGATGAGTCCACGAATATTTGGACATTTACTTTTCATGGGGATGGATTTTTATATAACATGATTCGAATCATTATGGGGACCGTTTTAGAAATAGCAGATGGACG
>DATGSY010000204.1:0-3826 GCA_035302125.1 Atopostipes sp. | reverse complement strand
TTTTTCAAGCGTTCAGCAGCCATTTCTACTTCATCATGTGTGACTTCACCTTCTGGAATCACTAGAATCGTTCCATCGACTTCAGTCGATAAGATTTGTGCATCCGTCACCGCAAGCAATGGCGGGCTGTCAAAGATGACTAAATCATATTGTTCTTTCATCTCTTCTACTAATGTACGCATACGATTTGAATTCAATAGTTCAGCAGGGTTCGGTGGGATCGGTCCACAAACAATTACTGAAAGATTTTTTATGTACGTTTCTTGCGCGACATTTTCAACTTTTAAGGATGGATTTGTGATTAGCGTTGTAAGTCCTTGATTTTTTCTGACGCCAAATGTTTTTTGAAGTCTAGGTTTTCGCATATCCGCAGCAACCAGTAAAACTCGTTTACCTTCAGCCGCAAATGAAGCACCTAAATTGGAAGCAATCGTTGTTTTCCCCGATTCAGCGGTTGCTGAAGTAATGAGCATTGTACGAAGCTCTTTATCCACCATTGAAAATTGTATATTAGTACGAATTGTACGAATTTGCTCAGAAATAATAGATGTCGGATTATCCGCAGCGATAATGCCTACTGGAGCTTCTTCTTTTTTTCTTTTTTTAAAGATCATATATTATCTCCCCTACACTCTTCTTCGTGTTCTTTGTGATTTCATCTCTAGTTTCTTCTCAGAACGATTGGCTTTTGGTAACGGTGTCCGAACCATTAAGTCCTCTTTAGAGAATCGATTCACCGATCCTAAACTAATCCAACCTGTGATTTCTTCTGCTTTTTCTGGCGATTTCACTGTATTGTCAAGTAATTCACGGATAAAGACAATACCGACTCCAATCATTCCACCAAGCAACAATCCAATCACAATGTTTAAAAGATTGTTTGGAGATACTGGATTCAAGTTTGGTGTAGCACTAGATATGATAGTGACGTTATCAACATTCATAATGTTATAAATTTCTTCTTGGAAATAGCTTGCTGTTGCATTGGCTATTTCTGAAGCCCGATATGGATTTTCGTCTTGGACTTGTATGGAAAAGACTTGTGAGTTGTTCTCTGTTTGCACTCGGATATTCTCTCTCAATTGTCCCGGTGTCTGTTCAAGGCCTAATTCATCAATGACAGGTTCTAAAATCACTTCGTTACGAATAATATCTGAATATGTATTAATTAATTGAACACTTGTATTGATGTCTTGGGTAGACACACTAGTTGTATTATCACTGGATTGGCTGACGAGCATTTCTGTAGATGACTGATACTTTGGTGTAACTAAGAAAAATGTATAAATAGCGGCAATTACTGCAGTAAATAGAGTGGTTAAAACAATCACACGAAAATGTTTCTTTAATATTCCAAAAAGTTCTACTAAACTAATTTCTTCTTCCATCGAACCCTTGCACGACCCTTCTTCTCTCAATCATTTCATTTATTATTCAAAAAATTCAAGACTGATTGTACCATAACTTAAATTGTATACAAGAACTTTTTTAAACCTTTACATCATTTTAATATTCCTTATTTTTTCATAAAAAACAAACACTTTAAAGTGTTTGTGAAGGAATTACTAATGTATCAGCAAAAAGCATTTTTGTCTATAACTTTTTTGATTTAAATCGGTAATATCTCTTAATATATTAACATTTTTTCAAGAAAACGCAACTACTCTTTCATTTATAATGAACTATAGCGTAAATTAAAACAGGAAACTCGAATCTTAAAATTATTCCTTAATAAACTTTAAAAAATTTCAAATCTTTTTGAAATTCTCCTTCTATAAATGGTTCTACTTTGAACTTGATTCTTCCTTCTGTGTTATACTTTAAAAGTAAAAAATTTCGAGAGGAGTTTTCCTTATGTCGGCAAACGATCATATTCAAGCGGTGTTAGAGAGAATACAAGAAAAACATGCAGATAAACCTGAATTTTTACAAGCTTTAAAAGAATTCTTCTTAACCTTAGAGCCCTATATTGAAGAACACCCAGAAATTGAAAAATACAATATCTTAGAATTAGTGGCTGAACCTGAGCGAATCATTCAATTTCGAGTACCTTGGGAAGATGATGAGGGAAATTGGCGCGTAAACTTAGCTTGGCGTGTCCAGTACAACTCTACCCTTGGTCCACATAAAGGCGGGATAAGATTTCATCCAACGGTGAATGAGAGTATTTTACGATTCCTAGGTTTTGAACAAACCTTTAAAAATGCTTTAACTGGCTTGCCGCTTGGTGGTGGGAAAGGTGGAAGTGATTTTGATCCACGAGATAAATCGGAACGAGAGATTATGCGCTTTACTCAAAGTTTCACCTCTGAGCTTCAAAAATATATCGGCCCGGATTTAGATGTCCCTGCAGGAGATATGGGGGTTGGACATCGAGAAATCGGGTATATGTATGGACAATACAAACGGTTGAAACAACCAGAGCCTGGCGTGTTTACAGGAAAACCGACGAACCAATGGGGAAGCTATGGTCGGACTGAAGCTACCGGTTATGGACTTGTCTATTTCGCTGAAAATGCTTTATGGAGTCATGAAGAACGGTTAACCGACAAGCGAGTGGTGGTTTCAGGTACTGGAAACGTCAGTACTTATACCGTAGAAAAAGCGACTCAACGAGGCGCAAACGTCATTGCCGTTTCAGACAGTGGTGGTTATGTCATCGATGAAGATGGTGTTGACGCAGAAACGTTGAAAGAATTGAAAAAACGAGGAAGCGGTGCGCTGAAGTATTATCAAGAACTTCATCCAGAGGCAGAATACTTCCCAGGTGAGTCTGTATGGGGAGCGGAGTTGGAATATGACATTGCTTTCCCTTGTGCCACCCAAAATGAGATTAATCAAGACTACGCTGAAAATATGGCAAAAAATTGTGGCATTAAAGCGATTTTCGAAGGAGCCAACATGCCAAGTAGTGATGCAGCCATTAAAGTCTATAAAGAAAATAATATAGTATACGGTCCTGGAAAAGCAGCGAATGCAGGCGGCGTAGCCGTATCAGCATTAGAAATGGCGCAAAATTCTCAGCGAGAACAATGGACCGCTGAAGAAGTTGACGAACGACTCCAAGTCATTATGCAAGACATTTATACGCTTTGTAGTGAGACTGCAGAGAAGTATGTTGGGAATAAAGATAACCTGCAAGCCGGCGCAAATATTGCAGGTTTTGCAAAAGTGGCGGAAGCCATGGTTCAACTCGGTTTGGTTTAGGACATAGTTAAAGGCAGTGATTCTTAACGAGTCACTGCCTTTTTATGTATGTTTCTTTATCTCTTAAAATTTTATGGAAAAATCTTGGTCATTTGAATATAGCTTCTATGGCAAAAAATCACTGGATCTCATCGTATTGAATTCTTCTTCGGTTATTCGTAAGTATTCCACATGACCAATTTCTTTCGTAACTCTTCCAGTGTACCAGCCAGACATGCGATTAATTTTCGATCCTAAATATTTCGTACGCCAATTCAGTTCAACCAGACCACCAACCTGATGTCTTCCTGCTTCAGCTGGAGAATCATACCAGTACAACAAGGTACCACTTTGTTTCCCCATGTCTGAAAGCATTGTATCACTACTTGTAAAGAAAACGACATTGTCTAGGTCACTTATCCAGCCTGTGAATACAAGCTCATCATCCACTTCAGAAATCTCTACAATGCGTGGAATTTCATAAATTTGGTTAATGTCTTTAAATTCTCTCCTCTCTGGTAAGGAATAATATTTCCAGTAACCTTTGATCTAGCTGTACCTGACTTTGTCTTGCACCTTTGAAGAAGTTAAAAATAAAAAGATGGCAGATAATCCACCACCAATGGTTGTCGCTACTTCC
>DATGSY010000203.1:0-5489 GCA_035302125.1 Atopostipes sp. | reverse complement strand
TTACGCTTCACTTAATCCTCGCTTAACGGTGAGCGATACAGTGCGAGGTTCTTTGGAAGTTCACCGGATCGGAAAAAACCGCCGCGAACGAGATAAAATGGTTAACGAGTTACTGGAAGCTGTTGGTTTAGACAGTTCTTTTGCGAATCGTTATCCAAAAGAACTTTCCGGCGGGCAATGTCAACGTGTAGGAATTGCTCGAGCGTTGGCGGTTAACCCCGAATTAATCATTGCGGATGAAGCCATCTCTGCTTTAGACGTCTCGATTCAAGCACAAGTCGTCAATTTATTGATTGATTTGAAAGAACGCTTAAATCTCACGTATTTATTTATTGCGCACGATTTATCGATGGTTCGTTTCATTAGTGACCGAATTGGTGTCATGAATAGTGGTAAAATTCTGGAGATTGCTCCGGCGAATGAACTATACAAAGCGCCTTTGCACCCTTACACAGAGTCTTTATTATCCGCTATACCAGTCGCCGATCCTGAAGTCGAGCGAAGCCGTGAACGTATCGAATATGATCGCAGTACCCATACTTATGAAGATGAAACGAATGTTGGGATGCATGAAATTGCACCCGAACACTTTGTTTATTGCAGTGAAGATGAAGTGGAAGATTACAAACGAATATATGAAGAATTGTTAGCACATGCTTAATTTATTGATGAAAGAAATTTGCTCCAAAAATAGATATGCACACAGAATAAACTAAAGAGAGGTAATTCCCATGCGACACGTCGAACAAAACATTATTATTATTATTATTTAAACTCGGGCTTAAACACATTAGACAGTCTAATGATGGTAAGTCCTATTCGACGTTGATTTCAAGAATGGGACTTATAGGGTACCCATTCTTTTATGAAAGTGGGTGCTCTCTTTTTACCCTCAAATAGACAGGAGAGAATATAAATGACCCGATTTAAGAAAATGATGCTTGTTCCTTTGATGATGCTCTTTAGTTTTGTTCTAGTAGCTTGTGGTGAAGAACTGCCCGATTTAAGTGAGAACGGTGAAGCGGATGCTGAGGCCACTGAATTTAATGTTGACACTAGCAGCAATGATACTTTAGTAATTGGGATGTCCAATGCACCCCACTCTCAGAATCCATTTTTCGCTCAAGGAACTTCTGCCGTTTGGACCATGGGCTTCTTTTATGAAACCTTGTTAAACCAGGTGAGCGCAACTGAATTTGTCCCTCGTTTAGGCGAATTTGAAACCGAAGATAACCAAACGTTTACAGTACGGTTAAATCCGGAAGCCATGTGGACGGATGGCGAACCAGTAACCGCTGAAGATGTCGCTTTTACTATCAACACGATTGCTCACCCAGAGGTCTTAACTACTTTCGGAGCAAAAATTTCCATGATCGAAGGGACCGATGAATCCGGAAAGATGGAAGAAGGCATGGAAGAGCTGCCGAGTGTAGAAGTCGTTGACGATCATACATTAACGCTACGTACCAAAGTACCCGTGGACATCAACTACATCTCTGAGTTTTTAGGAACGGGCGTCTTGATTGCTCCAGAACATGTTTTTGCAGACATTCCTAAAGCAGATTTACACAACTCAGAGCCTGCTGTAAATCCAACAGTGTTTAACGGTGCTTATAAATTTGTGGAATACGAAGAAGAAAATTACTTACACATGACAGCTAACGAAGAATACTACCGTGGTGCTCCAAAGATTCAAGATATCTATGTCCGTGTGCTTTCTAATGAAGCCATGGTGACGGAATTGCAATCTGGGGGAATCGATATGGTTTCTCAAGGTGGTTTTGGAGATGTACCGCATCACGATATCGCATTAGTAGAAGCTGAAGATCATTTAGTCGTAGAAGAGTACTCAAGTCCAAACGTTCAATATTTATCCATCAACAATTCAAATCCTAGATTTGAAGACGTTCGTGTTCGACAAGCTTTCGCTTATGCATTGGATTTAGACATGGCTCTTGAGCAACTGTTGCTCGGTCATGGTGAAACGCTCGCAAGCCCGTATTCTTCGGCAAACAGCTATAAAGCCGATGACTTGGATCCTTATCCTTATGATACGGATAAAGCGCGTGAGCTTTTAGAAGAAGCCGATTTCGACTTTAGTCAACCTGTTGAATTAGGTGTGCCTACTGGAAACACGATTCGTGAACAAATGGCCGATTTGGTTGAACAATGGTTGGAAGCTGTTGGTGTGGAAGTCAATCAAACGAAATACGATTTTACAACATGGATGAGCTTTATGCGTGAAGGAGATTATGAAATTGGTATGTGGGGTCAAGCGCACACCTATGACCCAGACTTATCTGCTCTATTAAGCCGCACGGGAGCTTCAAACCATGCAAGATATTCGAATGAAGACATGGACCGTTTGCTGACCGAAGGAACCGAAACCGTCGTTGCAGAAGATCGCTACCCAATCTACGAAGAAGTCCAACGAATCTTTAAAGAAGATGCACCGATCATTCCTTTATATAGTGAATCTGTCTACTCTGTTCAAGATAAACGCTTGGACGGCGGTGTGGAAGCCTTCTATCCAGCAACTTTAGTGGATGTCCATGAATGGGAATTTACAGAATAAACAATTAAAGTCTTTAATCAATTTAAAAAATGGAAACAGGAAAGGAAATGTTTATGTCAAAAAATGTAACCATTGAAGAAGTAGAAAAAGCTGTTCAAGAAAACCTAACCCCTTTTGAGGAACTGATTGCTTTAGAAACGGTCTCTACTCAAGGCCGTGAAGTTCGAGAAACAGCGGAATATGTTGCTAAAATGTTCGAGGATTTGGGCGGAGAAGCTCAAATCTTGGACGATTTGAATGATAGCTTTCCGTTCGTTTATGGTTTCTTTGAAGCAGGACCTGGTGGAAATAAAGAACAAACCATTCTCTTTTATAACCACTATGATGTTCAGCCTGAAGAGCCTGTAGCCTTATGGGACACACCTCCTTTTGAATTGTCACAAAAAGACGGCAAACTGATTGCACGAGGAGTTTCTGACGATAAAGGTGAGCTGATGGCTCGTTTATATGCCATTTATATGCTACAAAAAACAGAAGGCGGCTTACCGGTCAATGTGAAATTCATTGTCGAAGGTGAGGAAGAAATCGGTAGTCCAAATATTGATGCCTATATTGAAAAATATGCCGATCTTCTTCAGGCAGATGTTTGTTTCTGGGAAGGCGGAAACAAAAATGCGGATGATTATATCGTCTTATCTGGTGGAATTAAAGGGATTGCTTACTTTGATATCTGGGTGGACAGTGCAGCGACAGATATTCACTCTTCAAAAGGAGCGGTCGTCAACAATGCGGCTTGGCGATTGGTTCATGCATTAGCTAGTTTACGAACGCCTGACAATAAAATCGTTATTGAAGGTTTCTACGATTTAATGGAAGAACCAACGGAAAAAGAAAAGGAAGTTGTTAAAAATATTCCTTTTGACGCTGAAAAAGAACAGCAAGTCTATGGCCTGCAGCATCCATTGATTACGGATGACTTAGACATTACTCCACAAGAAGCGCTTGTCTTCTATCCGACTTTAACCATTAGTGGAATGGAATCTGGATACAACGGTCCGGGTACAAAAACCGTGTTACCTAAAACAGCTAAAGCAAAACTAGACTTCCGTTTAGTTCCTGGCTACACAGCGGATAAAGTCGAAGAATTACTGCGTGCACATTTAGACAAACAAGGTTTTGAAGATGTTCAAATTGAATTACTGACTGAGTTAGTGCCTTTCAGAACCGATTTAGAACACCCTTATGTCGATACAGTGGTCAAAGCTGCAGAAGAAGTATACGGCGAAGGAAATGTTGTTTTAGAGCCAAACTCTGCTGGTGGTGGCCCAATGTATGGATTTGATAAATATTTAGATGTTCCTGTTATGGGAACGGGTGTCGGTTGGGCTAAATCAAATGTCCACGCCCCTAATGAAAATATTCGATTACAAGATTTCTATGAAGGTGTCGCTTATATCATGACACTCTTGGAAAAACTTAAATAATTGTCCCCCAGTCCCCAAAGACTTAACCGTCTTTGGGATTTTTTTCATCTTAAAAACCTCGATAATCGCTTATCGAGGTTTTTCTTTGGGGAAGATTAATGATTGACTATGAGTTGCCGATACTTTTTGCTATCCGAAGTTGCGACGAAATCCACGCCCGCTTCTCTCAGCTGTTTTGCTTCTTTGGTTTTCTTAATCCCATAAATTGAGAGCTTAAGATCCAGCGCTTCTGTCCACTCAAGAATTTCTTGAGTAAATAATGACCTATGGAGACGAACGGTTGTCACTCGATACTTTGTGCAAAAGTAATGAAGCACGTCAAAATGCGTCCGTTTTATAGGACCTAAACGATAGACATTCGGTAAACAATTCTCAATATTGTAATGGATGTACGGCCGATCCCAAGGTGTCAGCGCAGCAGGGTCGACAATTCCACAATAATTGACTTGTTTTTTTAAATCCCATTGGTCAACCATCCTTTTTACACGTTGCTCTAAAAATGCATTTCTTAAATTTAAAATGAGTTGTATCGGGATGTTCCAATCTCTTACCCATGCAAATAAATCTTCCAGATAGACCAGCTCTTCTTCACTGTCAAAAGACTCACGGATATTAATGTTCGTACAAACGACCAAGCGATTCTCTCCAAATGAGAATACATCCACTTCGAGACTTTCTGCGCCTGATTGAACCAACTGTTTGACAAATGAAAGAATGTGATGACAAGGTATATCATTGGGAATTCGATGTGTGATCAATTTACTCACCCTTTAATCCTTCTTCTTATAAATTATACAGCTGCATTGTAAGGATTCTGTATAGTTTCGATTAAATAACTTATAAGATTCCAGCGATTAAAGCCGTATTCATGCGTTTTGTGTGTTAAAATAGAAGAAAGCAGACGAGGTGAAAATGAGATGACGACTCTTTATATCGATAAAGTTGTAAGCGATGTCTGGTCCGGATTTTTAGTGATTAATGATAAAGGGCTTTGCTATGTCAGCCATTATACGGATGATTTAAGCGATGTCGTCGCATGGCAAATAAAAAATTATCCCGATAGCAAGCTTGTTTCTGATTCCGAAAAAGTAGCGCCTTACCGAAAGCAATTTGAAGAATATTTAAATGGCGAACGTTTTGATTTCGACTTACCCGTGGACTTACAGGGTACAGAATTTCAAAAGACCGTTTGGAAAGCAATGCGCGACATTCCTTATGGGCAAACCGCCAGCTATTTAGATTTAGCGCACAGTATCGGCAGAGATTATAAATCGTCACGGGCTATTGGCGGGGCTGTAGGACGAAATCCCTTATGTATCATCTACCCTTGTCATCGGATCGTCGGCCAAGATGGTTCCCTCACTGGATACAGTGGTGGATTAGATAACAAAATTTCTTTATTGAATCACGAATTAGAACATGCCGTTGAATTAAATAAATCGAGGTAACAATTTCCTGTTATTAAGCACTGGCTTAAAGTGTTTAATAAT
>DATGSY010000202.1:0-3440 GCA_035302125.1 Atopostipes sp. | reverse complement strand
CGATCGAATTGTCATTATGGAAGCGGGCGTTATTCAACAAGTAGGAACGCCTTTTGAAGTCTACAACTCTCCAAACAATGCGTTTGTGGCTAGTTTTATTGGTTCTCCTGCAATGAACTTAAATGAGGTCACCTACAATCAAGGTCGTATTACTGGAAAAGGGATAGACTTAGCGGTTAGTGTCCCTTCTAAAAAAGTACTTGATGAAAATGGCTATGAAGGGAAAAAAGTAATCTTTGGAATTCGTCCAGAAGATATTCATACTGAGCAGATTGCTTTAGAGGCTTCCCCTGAAAGTACCATGGAAACAAAAATTACAGTCGCTGAATTAACAGGAGCTGAATCCATTCTTTATATTGATGCGGGGGAGACAGAAATGGTTGCTGTCGTGGATGCGAGAGATTATCACAAAGCCGGTGAAACAATGGAAGTTGCTTTTAATATGAATAAGGCGCATTTCTTTGATGTTGAGACCGAAAACGTTATTCGCTAAAAAGAAAAGGAAGAAAAAGCAATGAAAAAATCAAAATGGAAAAAAAGTTTAGGTGCTTTAGCTTTAGGCTATTCATTATTTTTAGCAGGTTGTCAACCTTCTTTTGAATCTGAAGAGGGGACAGAAGAAGGGCCTGTAGAAATTTCGTATAGTATATGGGATCCTGTTCAGTTACCGGGAATGAAAGCAGCAGCGGAAGCGTTTAATGAACAAGAAGAAAATATTACCGTAAATGTCGAAGTCACCCCTTGGGATCAGTATTGGACAAAATTAGAATCTTCCGCCAAGGGAGGAAATATGCCGGATATTTTTTGGATGCATTCGAATGAAATTGCCAAATACAGTGAAGGAAACGTCCTAATGGATTTATCTGAAATGATTGAAGAAGATGAAGAGATTGATTTATCTTTATTCCCAGACGAATTAACGGAACAATATACGGATGGAGACCAAGTTTTAGGTCTACCAAAAGACTATAGTACGATTGGTCTTTGGTATAACAAAAATTTATTTGATGAAGCGGGCTTGGATTATCCTGATGACACTTGGACATGGGAGACTCTTTTGGAAAATGCAATAGAATTAACAGATGAAGAAGCTGGATCTTACGGCTTCTTAGCTCCTTTAGGACGAGAAGAAGGGTATCACAATTTTATTTACCAAAATGGTGGCGAGGTCTTAAGTGAAGATAAGAAAGAATCGGGTTTTAGAAATCCGGCAACGATTGAAGCCGTTCAATGGTATGTTGATTTGAGTATGAAATATGGTGTTTCTCCGACAGCTGGTGAGTTTGCGGATAACTCAAATATGTCTTATTTTCAATCAGGAAGAGCCGCGATGGCGCTCTTTGGTTCATGGATGACTGCCGAGATTGCTTCAAATGAACAATCCAATGAATTTGCGGATGTTGCGGTTTTGCCTAAAGGAGAGAACCGAGCAACCATTTTTAATGGACTAGCGAATTCTATTTCAATGAACACTAAACATCCAGAAGCTGCGATTAAGTTTCTAAAATTCTTGTCATCAGAAGAAGGGATGCGAATTCAAGGACAAGAAGGTGGCGCAATTCCTGCATTAGATGGGGCTGATACTTCTTTTGTTGAAGCGTATCCGCAATTTAATACAGAAATTTTTATAGAAGAGATGGACTATCGAGAAATTAAACCTTATTCAAAATTTACAACGCGTTGGGAAAATGTGGAAAACGGTACATTGATTCCAGCCTTTACGGGTGAAAAAACCGTAGAAGAAGTTTCAGAACAACTGGCTGATAATGTCGAAGCGATATTAGAAGTTGAATAATCTTAAAGGAGGTTTTATTTTGAATTCTCAATCAGAAGTTAATAAACAAAAAGAAAATTATAAAAGCAAAGAAAAAAGAAGCATGATGTTTTGGGGCTGGGGCTTAATCGCTCCAACCCTGATTGGTTTATTGGTATTAAATATTATTCCCATGATTCAAACCTTTGTTATGAGCTTTCAAAATGTAAGTACCTTTGGTGAATCTACCTGGGTCCATTTTGATAATTATATTCGAATGTTTGGCGATCCTAAAGTCTGGCAGTCTTTAAAAAATACGTTATTGTATGGCTTAGTTCAAGTTCCGATTACCGTAATTCTTTCTACACTTGCGGCCGTTCTCGTCAATCAAAAAATAAAAGGCGTACAAGTTTATCGCGTTATTTATTTTCTACCGATGATTGCCGCACCCGCAGCCGTCGCTATGGTTTGGCGTTGGATGTATAACTCTGAATATGGCTTGATTAATACCTTTTTAAAATTTCTAGGTTTTTCAGGAAATGTCGAATGGCTCTATAATCCTAGTGTAGTTATCTGGTCTTTAATTATCGTAGGGATTTGGTCAAGTGTCGGATATAACATGATTCTGTTACTTTCAGGGCTTCAAGAAATACCTAAATCTTATTATGAAGCCGCTGATTTAGATGGCGCGGGGCCTATTCGGCAGTTTTTCAGTATTACGCTGCCTTTATTGACCCCGCAATTATTTTTCGTGTTGGTGACAAGCATCATTAGTGCCTTTCAAGTGTTTGATTTAATTTACGTGATGTTTGATGATACGAATATTGCCTTGAGTCATGTGGAATCTTTGGCTTATTTATTTTATGATCATACCTTTGTTTTGGATGATAAAGGGTATGGGGCAGCTATTGTGATTGTATTGGTTGCTTTGATTATGATTGTGACTGTGATTCAACTCGTCGGACAGAAAAAATGGGTAAACTATGATTAGGAGTGAAAGAAATGATTAAAGAACCTACGAATAAAGCAAAATTTTTCATCCACTTAACCTTAATCATTGGCGCGTTAGCGATGATTATTCCTTTTCTGTGGATGATTTTAACTTCAGGAAAAACACAGGCTGAGTCAACGATGATTCCTCCTCAGATTTTTCCGGAAAAATTTCAATGGGAAAATTATTCCAATGTATGGGATGCACTCCCATTTGTCAGTTTTTATTGGAATACAGGGGTAATGATTGCAGGGCGAGTCTTATTTTCTACATTATTTAGTGCAATGGCCGCTTTTGCGGTCGCAAAATTAGAGTTTCCAGGAAAGAATCTCTTTTTTATGTTGGTGTTGACGCAAATGATGATTCCAGCACAAATCTTTATCACCCCACAATATTTATTGGTTCAAAAAATGGGCTTATTGGATACAACGCTAGCATTGATTATTCCAGGAATTGTTTCTGCTTTTGGAACCTTTTTACTTAGACAGTTCTTTTTACAACTGCCAGATGATATGATGGAAGCAGCAAAGATTGATGGAGCAAGCATTGGCCAAATTTTCTTTAAAGTCTATCTTCCCTTGGCTCGCTCAGGTTTGGTTTCATTAAGTGTCTTTACAGCGTTGTTTGCGTATAAAGACTTGATGTGGCCTTTAATTGCCAATATTTCACAAGACAAGATGTCACTATCTGCAGGAA
>DATGSY010000201.1:0-2194 GCA_035302125.1 Atopostipes sp. | reverse complement strand
CAATTTTCGCAGTTGTTATCGCATTTACAGTTATGTAATTATTCCGTACTGAGAACATGGCGGGGTTCGCTTTATAAAGAGATGAACTTACGCCATTCCTTTTATCGAGAAATTATCGTAGGAATTAAACATACGAGAAGTAATTCTGAAGGGAGTGACGACTGTGCATTCATTTGAAACGACAATGATCATTGGTTCCGGGGGCATCGGGGGATTACATCCTGGTGATATGTTCTATATGCTGTTAGCCTTTATCATTTTACTTTGGATTTTGCGAAAAGTCGCTTGGGGTCCAATAATGAATATGATGGAAGAACGTGAAAAATACGTTGCTAATGAAATTGAAACGGCTGAACAAATCCGTAAAGATGCTGAAAAGTCAGCTAAAGAAGCCGCCGACCAATTGAAACAAACACGTCAAGAAGCACAAGCAATTATCGAAGAAACAAGAAGCGCAGCAGTACGCCAAGAAGAAAGTATTATCGAAGCAGCTCGCAAAGAAGCTGAGCAATTAAAGGCAGCTGCTAAAGCTGATATAGAAAATGAAAAAGAAAAAGCAATTCAAGCACTCCAAGATCAAGTTGCGTCATTATCTGTTCTTATTGCTAGCAAGGTGATCGAAAAGGAATTAAGTGCACAGGATCAAGAACAATTAATTAATGATTACATTCAAGAGATAGGAGAAGAGCGATGAAAGAAACAGTCGTATCCAAGCGTTACGCCGAGGCTCTTTTCGAACTAGGGGAAGAAAAAAATGAATTAGACACTTTTGTACAACAGTTTCAGTTGATCAAAAGTATCTTAACCGAACATGAACAGCTATTCACAATCTTAAATCATCCACAAATTCAAACAAGTGAGAAACAAAAAATGATCAAGGAAATCTTTAAAGACTTCCATCAAGATGTAGTTAATACAATCCAATTACTCGTCCTTAGAAAGAGAATGGATCATTTATTTGTAATTGTTGATCAATTAAATGAACTTGTGAATGATGCAAGAGGTATTGCAGAAGCAACGGTTTATTCTGTCCGTCCTTTAACAGAAGATGAACAAGAAACATTAGCCAAAAAATTCGCTAAACGTTTCGATAAAAACTCTATCGTTTTTAACAATGTTATAGATCCTTCGATACTCGGTGGATTGAGTATCCAAATTGGTAATACAATTTATGATGGGACAGTGCGGAATAAATTAAACCGATTAGAACGTAATATTGCGACTGCAAACAAATGATGATAGGGGTGAAGTGGTATGAGCATAAAAGCTGAAGAAATTAGTGCACTTATTAAACAACAAATCGAAACTTTCGATTCAGACATAGAAGTAAGTGATGTCGGTACAGTTATCGAAGTCGGTGACGGTATCGCGCGAGCCCATGGCCTTGACAATGTTATGGCCGGGGAATTAGTTGAATTTTCTAATGGAGTCATGGGAATGGCTCAAAACTTAGAAGAAAGTAATGTTGGTATCGTCATTTTAGGACCTTACCGTGACATTACTGAAGGTGATGAAGTCAAAAGAACCGGGCGAATTATGCAAGTGCCTGTAGGTGAGGAATTATTAGGCCGAGTCGTTAATCCACTAGGACAACCAATCGATGGAGCTGGTCCAACAGGAACAACGAAAACTCGTCCAATTGAATCAGAAGCGCCAGGGGTAATGGATCGTCAATCGGTTTTTGAACCACTCCAAACAGGTATTAAGGCGATTGATGCTCTCGTACCTATTGGACGTGGACAGCGTGAATTAATTATTGGTGACCGTCAAACAGGTAAAACAACGGTTGCCATTGACACGATTTTAAACCAAAAAGATGAAGATATGATATGTATTTATGTAGCCATTGGACAAAAAGAATCAACAGTCCGTGGTACAGTTGAGACTCTACGAAATCATGGAGCTCTTGACTATACAATTGTTGTCTCTGCTGGAGCATCTGATCCGGCACCACTCTTATATTTAGCGCCATACGCGGGTGTAAGTATGGGTGAAGAGTTTATGTACAACGGAAAACACGTACTCGTCGTCTATGATGATTTGTCCAAACAAGCTGTTGCTTATCGTGAACTATCATTACTTTTACGTCGACCACCAGGCCGTGAAGCATTCCCAGGGGATGTTTTCTACCTACACTCACGCTTACTTGAGCGAGCAGCTAAGTTAAGTGATGAACGTGGTGGCGGATCTTTAA
>DATGSY010000200.1:0-2795 GCA_035302125.1 Atopostipes sp. | reverse complement strand
TCAGGGCGGTTATAGATAAAATGTTCTCCCATACTGATATGGTCTTCAAAATTAAAAACGACATCCTCCTCTATAGGAAAATCAGAAAACGAAAGATAATTGGGATTGGAAAAGCCTACTACTCTCGTTAATTGATTGCATTGAAAACAGGTTCGTTCGGCAACCGCCAAATAAATGGCATCAAATACAATATACGAAGTGCCTTTAAGCAACCATTTCAAAAATTGATGATATGTGGTTCGATTGGTTGCATACCATTTTTTAATTTCTGGATTCCATCTAGCGCCTAATGCTTTTGCTTCCTCCTTTTCCCGATAGGGGACGTTTAAAAGTAACTTTCCTTTTTTATCCAAAATAGATTCCTCTTTCTAAAAATCTTTCTATTTCATACTATACCACCTATACCACCTAAAAATGCGGTACATAATTTGAACAGCAATAATACATCTTTAGTAACTATTGTAATGTAACTTCCTTTTATTACAAAAGATTTGCAAAAGAATACACATCCACTACTAAACCATCACAAACCGTGTAATACCAACATTTCTTTGTTTTTCTATGCTAAAGTATTAACTCAATGAAGCGAACGGCTCATTGAATGAATCTTTAGTAAAAAATTTAGTAGATACGAACTTAGGAAGAATTCTAAAAGGAGTATGTTACAAAAATGAACTTATTTAAAAAAGGTCTATTCACATTAGGGATTACTGCAGCAATGACTGGAGTATTCGCAACGAACGATGCATTAACAGTAGACGCTGCGGAATGGGAAGCAAGAACGGTTGAAGAAATTAAAACGGATGTACAAAGCAACGGTGTAGAAAGTCGATACACGATTCAGTGGGGCGACACGCTAGGTACGATTGCCAAAGCATTAGAGCTTCCAGTAGATCAAATTGTTGAAATGAATGACATTGCGAACCGTGATTTAATTATCGCTGGAAACACGCTGCACTTATCCGCTGATTTAGGGACAGTTGCCGTAGAAGACAATGCGACTCATGAAGTAGAAACTTTTGAAGTTGAAGAACCAGAAAACAAAGAAGTAGAAGAGCCCGTTGCACAAGCACCAGCTGAAGAATCAGCCCCTGCTGAAGCTCCAGCGAATGAAGCTCCTGCACAAATAACTGCTCCATCTAGTGATGCAGAAGCAGAAGCGAAAGCTTGGATTGCCTTCAAAGAATCTACGAACAACTACAATGCAAGAAATGGTAAATATATTGGGAAATACCAATTAACCGACACTTATTTAAATGGTGACTTCTCTCCTGAAAACCAAGAACGCGTTGCGGATGAATATGTCGCAAGTCGTTATGGGTCATGGGTAGCTGCCAAAGAATTCTGGCTACAAAATGGTTGGTATTAAGCCAATTATAAACCGTAATTTTACACCCAATACCAAATAAAATAACATAACCCAGACATTAGAATTCAATCTAATGTCTGGGTTATTTTTTTGAGATTTTAAAATCGACAATTAGCCAAACAATTCTTCAAAAACGGCTTTCGTACTAAAAATAAAACTTTCTTCCCCAATAAGCGTTGTCTCATCTCCGTTAAATTGAGACATATGTAACCCCAATTCTTTTGCAAACAAGATATGAGGTGCTCGATCCCATGGTTCTGACTCAGGACTTAAAAATGCCCCATATTTTCCTTCAATGACTCGTAAAGAATCAGAAACGGAACTTCCTAAAAAGCGTAAATCAAAAGCTTCATCTGCCATATAGGTCAATAAATCAGACCCATTCATTCTCCGAGGGTTGATGGAAAGCATCGCTTCATTGACTTTCAAGTTTTCAGGAGCTGATATTTTTTCACCATTGATATAAACTCCTTTACCTTTCTGGGCCGATACCAATGTTTTTGTCGGCACCTCATAAAGATAGCTAAGCAGCGGTTCGCCTTTTTCGAAGTAAGCGGCTAAAATACCATAATCATCCGCTTGTTTAATAAAATTAGAAGTCCCATCAATCGGGTCAATCACCCATAGCTGATCGGCTTTTACATCAATATTGTCGTTATCTCCTTCTTCACCAAGAATCGTCTGTTCTCCCGGCAACGATCGAATGTACTCGGACAACTTTTTTTCAACGGCTACATCTACTTCGCTGACCAAATCACGAAAATTTGCTTTTTCATCCACTTCATAGTCCGAACTCGATTCGATATACTCGCCAAGCTCAACCAACCAATCTTTCATCTGCTGATCCACTTTATTTAGATCCATAATGTCTCCTTTTCTAAATGTAGTTTTCCTTCACTTCTAGAATAGCGGTCTTCTGGTGATATGTCTACTTATTCATCGGAAAGGGAAGAACCGTTTGTCCCTTGTGGGAAAAAGAGAAATTGCGTTATACTAAGTATGTTATTTGTAGGAAAGGACACTTATTTATGGACATATTAACGATTATTGTACAACAGTTACTTGAAATGTTTCTTGTCGTTCTCTTCGGTTTTCTCTTGGCCAAGCGAGATGTGTTAAATGAATATACTCAGCAAGAAATTGCACGAATGCTTACTAACTTTGTAATCCCTTTGACCTTAGTTCTTGCCTTCCAACAACCCTTTCACCGAGACCAACTCGTAGGAATCGCGCTCGCTTTCTTAGGGGCACTTTTTATTTTTGCGTCCCGTGTGCTGTGGGCACACTTTGGTTTCCGAGGCGCCGGTAAAGTGGATCGCTATGCGACCGTTTTTTCGAACTCCGTCTTTGTGGGGATTCCTATTATATTCCCCATCTTGGGTTATGAAGGCATTTTATACTTATCCATGTATTTGATTGTTTCTGG
>DATGSY010000199.1:0-6923 GCA_035302125.1 Atopostipes sp. | reverse complement strand
GAAATCATCTTCACCAGGGATCACTGGTTTTAATGCTTTTTCTCCTAAAGCTCCGTGTCCGATTTCACGTCGTCCAGGTCCCCCGATTCGACCAGTCTCCCCTACTGAGAAATTCGGGAAGTTATAGTGGTGAATAAAACGACGCTTTTCTTCACTATCTAACCCGTCAATCACTTGGTATTCATTTAGTGGTCCAAGTGTTGTTGTAGAAAGTGCTTGAGTTTGACCACGCGTAAATAAACCAGAACCGTGGACACGAGGTAATAAGCCGGCAACGGATTCAAGTGGACGGATTTCATCTACTCCACGACCATCTGGACGGACTTTTTCTTGAGTAATCAAGCGACGAACTTCATCTTTTTCAAGATTATCCATAACTTCTTTTACATCATTGAGTAAAACATCTAACTCATCTTGAGTTAGGTCGGCATCCGCATATTTAATTTCATACGCTTCAACCACCGATTCTTTTAATGCTGCTGTCGCTTCGGCACGTTCTTGCTTATCGTAGATTTGGATAGCTTCTTTCATACTATCGTTGTATGCCGCTTTAATTTCATCGGTTAACTCTTGGCTTGGAACGAGTAATTCAACGTCCATTTTTTCTTCGCCAATTTCTGCGATGATTTCTTCTTGGAATTCATTTAATTCTTTGACCGCTTCGTGACCAAGAAGTAAAGCTTCTAATAAATCAGCTTCTTCTACTTCATCTGCACCACTTTCAACCATGTTAATCGCTTCTTTGGTTCCTGCAACTGTTACTTCTAAATCAGAAGCTTCTGCTTGCTCTTCGGATGGGTTTAAGATGAATTCTCCATCGACTCGAGCAACGTTCACTCCCGCAATCGGTCCTTTGAAAGGTATGTTTGAAATACCAAGCACTAAACTTGACCCTAACATGGCAGTCATTTCCGGTGTATTGTCCGGATCTACGGATAAAACGGTGTTAATAATTTGTACTTCATTGCGGTATCCTTCTGGGAACAATGGTCGAATTGGACGGTCAATTAATCGTGATGTTAATGTCGCATGCTCAGATGGGCGTCCTTCACGTTTAATAAATCCACCAGGAATTTTACCTACTGAATACATTTTTTCCTCATAATTTACAGTTAATGGGAAAAACGGTAAAGTTGAAGGTTTTTCACTACCAACCACTGTAGATAAGATTACAGTGTCTCCATAGCGCAACAATGCAGCTGCTGAAGCTTGCTTGGCGACTTGACCAATCTCAACAGTTAACTCACGTCCAGCGACTTGAGTTGTATAAACTTTTTTCTCTGACATGTATTTTCTCCTTTTTCTATCAGAAACAGGAAGGCTACTACTAAACAAATGTCAAATTTTATAAAGAAGCGCTCTCTTAAAATCTCACATTTGATTAGTAGTTGTATACTCCCTGAATCTTTTTGTTTCTTCTATTTTCTCTAAAAAGAAAGCGAGATTCAAGAGAATCCCGCATTTCATGAATACTTAAGTCGATTAACGACGTAAGCCTAATTTTTGAATTAAATCACGGTAACGAGTAATGTCTTTTTTACGTAAGTAAGCAAGTAAATTACGACGGTGACCGATTTTTTTCATTAATCCACGTTGTGAGTGATAGTCTCCACTATGCGTGTGCATGTGATCGTTTAAGTTGTTGATCTCATGCGTCAATAATGCGATTTGCACTTCTGGAGATCCAGTATCTCCTTCGTGACGAGCATATTCATTAATGATTGTTTGTTTTTCATCTTGTGATAATGTCATTTTTTTCACCTCTCTTAATTTTAGAATCCAACTACCGAGATAACGTTGGTGATTCAATTATCCAAGTAATGGTCTTAGTGTCCTCAAACACCTTAGTTAATATACAAGACTTCATTAAAATAATCAAGTATTTAAACTAGAATTATCTATTTAGAAGCAATATTTTAACTTAAGAATTGCCTTGCAGTTCCAGCATAGCATCTCGAATTTGAGCGGCTTTTTCAAACTCCAAGTCTTTAGCGGCATGACGCATTTCTAATTCAAGCGTTTCGATTAATTCACGTTTTTCTGCTTGGCTCAACTTACTGATGTTTTCAATGGAGAAGTCTGCATCCATATCTTCAACAATGGTAGAAATGCTGATTAAATCACGAACTTCTTTGCGAATCGTTTTTGGTGTGATGCCATGTTTTTCATTGTATTCCATTTGAATCGCACGGCGTCGTTCTGTTTCATCAATAGACACTCGCATCGAGCGCGTAATCTCATCCGCATACATTAAGACTTGACCGTTCTCATTTCTAGCGGCACGACCAATTGTCTGGATCAAGGATGTTTCGTTACGTAAGAATCCTTCCTTATCTGCATCTAAGATAGCCACAAGGGATACTTCTGGTACATCCAGCCCTTCTCGCAACAAGTTGATTCCAATCAATACATCGAATTCGCCCATTCTTAAATCTCGGATGATCTCTGTTCGTTCTAACGTTTTTACATCACTATGGAGGTATTCAACTTTAATTCCAACTTCTTTAAAGTAATCCGTTAAGTCTTCTGCCATTTTCTTTGTCAATGTCGTGATAAAGACACGTTCATTTCGTTCAACTCGAAGATTAATCTCATGAATTAAATCATCGATTTGACCTTCAATTGGCCGTACATCAATTAATGGATCTAGCAGCCCGGTTGGCCGAATAATTTGTTCCGCCACTCTAGATGATCGTTGGCGTTCATAATCCGCTGGTGTTGCTGATACATACGTAATTTGTGGTACCCGTTCTTCAAATTCCTCAATGGTTAGAGGCCGGTTATCTAGGGCACTTGGCAAACGGAATCCGTGTTCGATTAACATTTCTTTACGTGAACGGTCCCCTTTGTACATTCCTCGAATTTGGGGCATGGTCATATGCGATTCGTCAACAATAAATAGAGAATCTTCTGGGAAGAAGTCCAGTAAGGTATAAGGTGGATCTCCCGGTTTACGTCCATCCAAATGACGTGAATAGTTCTCGATTCCAGAAACATAACCCATTTCCATTAACATTTCTAAATCATAATTCGTACGTTGTTCAAGTCTTTGCGCTTCTAATAATTTATTTTCTCTTCTCAACACAGCTAACTGTTCTTCCAATTCAGCACGGATAGACTCAATCGCTTTTCGATTTTGTTCATCTGTAGAAACGAAGTGAGTGGCAGGGAAAATAGCTACATATTCTAAATCCGCACGTATTTCACCGGTTAGTGAATCAATCTCACGAATTCGATCGATTTCATCACCGAAAAACTCGACACGAACAGTAGCTTCTCCTCTAGATGGCAGAAAAATTTCTACGCTATCGCCGCGTACACGAAAGCGCCCTCGTTGGAAATCTATGTCATTTCTTTCAAACTGCATATCAACCAACATATGCAACAATTCATCTCGGCCTATTTCCATACCTACACGTAAAGATTTCACATGTTCTTTATAGTCTTCAGGATTCACTAAACCGTAAATACAAGACACAGAAGCGACGACAATCGTGTCTCTTCGTTCAATTAAGGAACTTGTTGCTGAGTGTCGCAGTTTATCAATTTCATCGTTAATGCTTGCATCTTTTTCAATAAATGTATCTGTTGAAGGAACATAAGCTTCTGGCTGGTAATAATCATAATAACTTACAAAATATTCAACAGCATTTTCAGGGAAAAATTCTTTGAATTCAGAGTATAATTGGCCAGCTAATGTTTTATTGTGTGCAATCACTAAGGTTGGTTTATTCACTTGTTCAATAACATTCGACATCGTGAACGTTTTACCCGTCCCAGTGGCACCTAACAGAGTAATTTCTTTTTCTCCGTTTTGGATGCCTTCTACTATATCTCGTATAGCTTCCGGCTGATCCCCGCTCGGTTGATATTCTGAATGTAATTTAAATTTTGCTTCTTTCATAACCGAATCCTTTCTCTCTTTTATCAACAGAATCATAGCATATGAAGACTAAAAAAGCCCTCTGATTGCTTGTAGAGGTTATCCAAATAAATAATTATTATTTGGTGTCCAACAACATCAGATGAGCTTTATTTATCGCTTGTATAAAAATTATTGATTGTTCACTAATTTTTGTAAACGAGATTTTTCTCTAGCAGCTTTATTTTTATGGATTAAACCTTTACTCGCTGCGGAATCAATTAAGCTAATTGTTTCATTTAACAATTCTTGTGTATTATCTGCGTTTTCTTCAACAGCATTCATAACATTACGAATCGCTGTACGAGCTGCAGTTGCTTGTCCTTTTTGACGAGCTCTAGTTTTTTCATTTTGACGTACACGTTTTTGTGCTTGTGCTGATGTTGCCATAAAGACGACACTCCTTTTCTGTAATTCTATCTTTAAATCATTATTATTTGAGTAATTAAATAAAATACCCGAATAGCTAACGTCTAATAGTATACAAAATTTTCCATTAAAAAGCAATCTTTACTCTTTAATTTAATTGTTGGATCAGACTTTATACACTAGATACTTACTTTACTTTGTTGGGCAAAACGCATGATGAATAATTCGACTTGAAGTTCTTGATCGATTTGCCCGGTTTTCATTTTATAATCTGCATCAATCAAATAATCCAAAGCTTCTGATAATAGTTTTTGTTCATACTTTCGAATGTTTTGTAAGGCTAACTTCACACGATAAGGGTGAACTTTTAATACTTTGGCAATATCTCCTTGCGCATAGCCTTGTTTCTGTAAAATTTTCACTTGCAATAACAAGCGGAATTGAGAGATCAGTAAAGCCACAATTTTTATAGGTTCTTCTTTTTGGACCAATAAATCTTGGTAGGCTTCAATCGATGCTTCAACTTGACGATTAAGAACAAGTGTATTCAACTCAAAAACATTTTGTTCAAGAGATTTAGGCACTAATTGACGGATGGAATCTTTCGTAATTTTTTTTGAATCCATATGATATAAAAAGAGCTTATCCAGTTCATGCATCATCTGTGTTAAATTAGCATCCGTACGTTCTGTAAAGAGTTGAAAAGCGCCATCTGTAAATTGATAACCTTTCTCTTTAACCACTTCTTTAAGGTATCGGTTGACTTCATTAGGATAAGGGGAAGATACATCAATCACTTGAGCATTCTTTTCCAAAGACTTCGTAATTTTTTTGCGTCGGTCTAACTTCTCATATGGCGCAAAGAATACGAGAATTGCAAATTCAGCAGGATTTTGAATATATTCTTCTAACTCTTCGAGATTATGCTCGGGAGCGCCTTTAACTTTTTGACCCGTCAAAAAGAAGGGGTTTTCTACAAATACAACTTTTCGATCACCAAAAAATGGAAAAGACGCTGCTTCAAATAATGCATCATTAATTGTATTTTCTTCCATATCAAAACTTGAAAAGTTTAAATCAATAGAATCCTCCTCCAAAGCGTATTTGATCATTGTTTCTCGGATACGTTCAATAAAATAACGTTCTTCTCCCAGAACGACATAAATGGAAGAAAAATTTCCATTTCGCATATTTGCAAGTTCATTTTGAATATTTTTCATTTTTTCACCTAATTTTTGTATACTGTTTGAATATCAGATAGCCAATAATCTATAAAAGGCAATTTAATATACTTTACCATCACCGCTCCATTTTCTGCGGTATTAAAGATTTGGATGTTCATCTTTTCTATTCGTTCAACTACTTCTCCACTTGGATGCCCAAAAGGATTATTTTCACCAGCTGAAATGAAAGCATATTTTGCTTGAATCTGATTTAAAAATAATTGGGAAGTAGACGTGCTGCTCCCATGATGGCCAACTTTTAAAAAATCTGTCTTTAAATTTGGATAAGTGCTCATTAATTCTCTTTCCGCTTCTTCTTCCAAATCTCCTGTAAAGAGCCAACCATCTTGTCCCATTTTAACATATAAAGTCAGAGAATGATTATTCTTACTGTCAGAATTACGGATTGGATGAATCAATAAAGTATTTTCGGTCGGAAAATTAGTCAGGATTGGCGGCTGGGTCGTAAGCAATTTTGTATGATCTAAAGTTTTCAATTGATTGAATACACTTTCTTCATTCATCGTTTCTTTTGTGGAAACAATCTCTTTTATCCATAAATGTTGGCCGATATTTTTGATTTCACCTGAATGATCGACATCCGCATGCGTAAGATATAATCGATCAATCGAGGAGATCCCCAAAGCTTTTAATGAAGGTACGATCACATTCTCACCAATAGTGTAAGAGGAATGCTGTAACTGCCAAGGTTCTTTAGCCGACCACTCTGCCCTTCCTCCAGTGTCAATCATCGTCACTCTTCCCGTATAAGGTTCCTTAATTAAAAAGGAGTCTCCTTGACCAACGTCTAACATCAAAACATAACCCTCGGGTGAAATATGATAGTAAAAAAGACTACTTAAAAATAAACATACTGAAAGAAGTGTAGGTCTCTTTCTCGCTTCCATCGCTTTAAAAAATTGAAAAATACTCCAAATAAGGAGTCCCATAACGAAGTATGGGAGTCGACCAATCACGAATGAGAAATTAAATGACTCCGTTAAAAGAGCCAATAAACCTTCAACTGTTTCAATTATTGCTGATAAAGCAATATTTAAAGAAACAAAAATGACGTGTTTAGACATCATCAGAGACGTACCCATTAAAATCAGCAAGGCTGGAAATAAAACAGATGTAAAAAATGGAATAAACAGCATATTGGCAAAAAGCGTGATCCAAGAAACTTCAAAGAAATGATAAGACAGAATAGGAACGCTGACGATGCTGCTCATCAAAGAAAAAAGAACCGTTTGAATCATAGGGTGTAATTCTTTTAACCACTCCAAATTTCCTATCACAATAAACATGGCACTGAGTAAATAACTCAATTGAAAAGAAATTTCGAAACTTTGATAAGGATTGATAAATAAAGCGATCATCAACGTTAACGCCCATGCATTAAAGGGAGT
>DATGSY010000198.1:0-5179 GCA_035302125.1 Atopostipes sp. | reverse complement strand
TCAATTATAAAAGCTTTAAGTACTGTATCGCCAGCACCATTAGCAGCTGGAGTAGGAGGGGGCGTAACACAAGGCCCTCGATCGGCAGTTATTGCTCAGTTTGCGGATGCTTATGGCTGTATTGGGGTAGTTTTAAATGCTGCTGCTGGTGTAGAAACGGTTAAAGCTGTACGTGGTGCCATTGATATTCCCATTATTTATACGGTCATTTCAGATTACCAAGAATTGAATGAATATATAGAAGCGGGTGTTTCTATTTTTAATATAAGTGGCGCTAAAGAAACAACAAAAATTGTCAAGCATGTTCGTCAGATGTATCCAGACATGCCCATTATTGCGACCGGTGGAAAAACAGATGAGCATATCATTGCTACAATTGAAGCGGGAGCAAATGCTATTACCTATACGCCGCCAACGACTCAGGCTGTTTTTCAAAAGAACATGGACAAATATCGTAAAAATTTGTTAGCTGAATATAAAGAAGAACATCCAGATGAGTTTTTATAACAAAAAAAGAGTAACATTCGCCAACCCTTTCACTCCCTATTCAAATAGCTTTCAAAATCTGGTATAATAAATGATGTCTGTAAGGATAATAGATTTAAGGAAGTGAAAAAATGGCTGGACATTCAAAATGGAGCAATATTAAAGAAAGAAAAGGCGCTCAAGATAAAAAACGCGGAAAAATCTTTCAAAAATTAGTGAAAGAAATTTACCAAGCGGCTAAAGATGGTGGCCCTGATCCAGAAACAAACCCAGCTTTACGTTTGGCAATGGATAAAGCAAAATCAAACAATATGCCAAACGATAATATCGAACGTGCAATTAAACGAGCAACCGATCCGAGCGAAAGTGCGAACTATGATGAGATTATCTATGAAGGATATGGACCTGAGGGAGTTGCCGTTTTAGTTGAAACGCTAACGGATAACACAAATCGTACAAGTTCAACGGTTCGTGTTGCCTTTGACCGAAATGGTGGATCTTTAGGTGAAAAAGGATCCGTTAACTATTTATTCGATCGAAAAGGCTATATTGCGATTGAACGGCAAAATTTAGATGTCGATGAAGATACGATGTTACTCAGTGCTTTAGAAGCAGGAGCGGAAGATTTAGAAACTTCAGAGGAAGTTTTTGAGATTTATACTGCTGGTACAGATTTTGCACAAGTAAGAGATGCTTTGGAAGAAGATTTCGAATTGGCTCAGGCAGAATTGACCATGGTCCCGAGAATGTATGTTCCAATCAGCGAAGACTCAAAAGAATCATTTTTAGATTTAATTGAAGCTTTAGAAGATAACGACGATGTCAATGATGTTTATCATAATGCAGAACTAAATTAACTAAAAAAATAAATATTTATTTACTAAATGCTGGAATTGTCCGTGAGGATAATTCCAGTATTTTTATTTTCAAAAAACTTTAAAGTTTTTTCGTGGTTTTTCGATTTTTTAGCAAATTATATATATAGAGGGTTTTTCTAAAACATTTTTAGAAAGTAGTGAGCGTCAGATATGAAAATTGAATCCTTTGCAAAATTCTTAATTAAAAGTGCTAGGGAATATGGAACCAGCGATATTCATGTATTACCCAATAAGGTAAAGTACGGAATCTATTTTCGCCTAAGTGGTCGAATGGCTTTACAATATTCGATTGATGAAGAAGAGGGGACTCGGTTAATCTCTTATTTTAAATATTTAGCCAACTTAGATGTTGGAGAAAAAAGAAAACCACAGAGTGGCTCTTTATATTATGAATATAGGATAGATGCCTATCAAGATTTAAGGCTTTCAACAATCACCAATTATCAAGGAAAAGAATCCTTGGTCATCCGTCTGTTGGAAACTCAAGATGAAACGACTTTAGAGAAAAGCACACTCTTGCCACAGGAATTAAATTTGATGAAACGTTTGATTGCTTATAAAAGTGGATTAATTTTGTTTTCGGGACCTGTTAACTCTGGCAAAACAACAACGATGTATCAACTCGTACGGAATCTTATGAAGAATTCGAATATGCAGGTCATTTCCATCGAGGATCCGGTTGAAATTGAAGAAGATAAGTTTCTTCAGATTCAAGTTAACGAGAAAGCTGGGAATACCTATGAAACATCTTTGAAAGCAAGTTTACGCCATCACCCAGACGTCATTATTGTAGGGGAAATCAGGGATGAAGAGACGGCAAAGATGGCAATCAGAGGGGCCTTAACGGGACATTTGATTATTGCTAGTGTGCATGCCAAAAATGCAGAAGGTGTCCTTTCGCGAATGAGCGAGTTAGGGATATCTCTAGAATTGTTGCAGCAAACCATTCTTGCGATTGTCTTTCAAAAATTATTGCCACTCTATTGCGCCTTATGTGAAGATAACTGTTTAGTTTATTGTACGCATCATCCCATCAATAATAAACGGGCCGCTTTATATGATGTTTTGACGAGCAAAGATATTCAACAATCCAATATAGAGAACATTAAAAGGCTGTCAGTGAGCCGTCCAAGAAACTTTAATCATTTATTAAAGAAGGTGTTTAGCTATGGTTTTATCTCTGAAGAAGTTTACGAACAATATTACATCCCCTGAACAACCGAATCAAAAAGGGAACTTTTTAAAAAGGATCGGTTCTTTGTTAGAGGAAGGCTATTCTATAAAAGATGCATTGGTTTTTTTAGAAAAAATTGAAAAAGGCCATTCGCATCAGTGGGTCTTAGAGGTTCAAAAGGGCATGTTGTTAGGGCACTCTTTTCATGAAGAACTAGAGAAATTACACTTTCCTACAAAAATATGTGCACAGATTTACTTCGCTTCACATTATGGAAATTATGGCCAAACCATTACGCGCTGCGGAGAACAATTACTATTGGAATTAGAAAAGAAAAAGAAGTTACGTTCCTTATTGACTTATCCTGTTTTACTTTTCTTATTTTTATTTGGCATGTTATTGATGATGCGCTTCGTCATTTTACCGCATATGGAAGTTTTATTTTCGAGTTTTGAATCGAATGCTCAAATAAATGCGAATGCGGTAGTCCAATTTATTTATTATTCACCTCAAATTATTGGAGGAACACTGGGCTTATTAGGGCTTGGAATCATTATCGGGAGGAATCAATTAAAGAAAAGAACTGTGATTGAAGGGATTACTTTCTTTATAAAACGGCCAGGGTTAAAAAGATATTTAAAAGATTATTGGACGGCTTTCTTTTTTTATGAGTGGAGTTATTTGTTAAAAAATGGCTGTAGTTTTCAAGAGATTGTTTCGATTATGCAAAAAGAAAATGCTTCAAATCTTTTAAAAGAAACAGGAGGGATACTGAAAGAAAAAATGGAAGAGGGATGGAGTTTGCATGAATCATTAGCTGCCCTGCCTTTTTTTAACGAAGAAGGACTGATGGTGGTACAGCATGGCGAAAATTTAGGAAAAATGAGTACGGAAATGATGCTCTATGCATCATATTGTGAAAATGAATTGAATGACAATATTGAGAAATTGATGGAAAAATTACAGCCGATTATATTTAGTTTTATTGCTTTAATGATTATTACAATTTACGCAGCTTTAATGCTGCCGATATTCACACTAATAGGAGGAATGTAAATGAATCAAATTATAAAAAGAATGAAAAGTGAAAATGGGTTCACGCTTCTAGAAATGTCAATTGTGTTGGTAGTTATCGCAGCTTTATTGGTCTTAATTATCCCAAATGTAGGAAAAGTTAACAGCAGTACTGAGAAAACCACAGATAAAGCAGCAATCAGTGCAGTAGAGTCTCAAATACTCTTATATAAAATGGATAATCCGACTGTTCCAGAAGGTGAGCAGGCGTTATTAGATGATATGAAGGCAAAGGAGTATATCACTCAAGAACAACTGGAAGCTTACCAAAGTAGAAATACTGAAGCGGATGAATCATAAAGAAGAGGGATTCACTCTCTTAGAAACGCTTTTTGTCTTAACAATTCTTTCAGCCTTTTTTCTTTTTCCCGCTCTATCTATTGATGAAGTGATCGAAAGTACGCAGATTGATTTATTTTTTAGAGAATTGACGTCAAAAGTGACTCAAATGCAAACCCACGCTGTACTTAACGGAGAAATGACAGAAATTGAATTTGTCCCTGAATTAAATACGATACGATTTTATGTTAGAGAGACGGATGAAGAGGACCATTATTTAAATGCGTTTTGGGAACTGGATAATCCATATTATAAGTTAGGTGGAACTCACCCGCAGACGTTTACTTTTAAAAGAGGGACGGGAAACATTACGAGCTCCAGAAAAGTGCACTTTGATACAACAAAAGGAAGATATGAGCTTGTATATTATTTAGGAAGTGGTCGTTTTGAAATACGTGAAAGACAACGATAAAGGCTTTTTACTCCTTGAAAGTCTAGTGGTTTTAGGAATGATTGCATCTATCTTACTCTTCATTTACCCTCCATTAGTCCAATGGATGACGCTTCGTCATGAAACTAAACAAGAAGTTGAAATGGCCAGAGTCTTTTATGAAAGTTCTATAGACTGGGACGACGCGACTACAATGACTGAACAGTCGCAAGATTCTTATCAGATTATGAAGAATGAACATCTGCTTAAAGTCTGGAATAAAGAACAGAGTATAGAGGTAAAAATTAATGACTACGAATTTAAATAAGGAAAATGGTTTTACGTTATTGGAAACCTTAATTGCTTTAATGATGACATCCGCCATTTTAATGTTATTGACGGGTGGTTTGCTGCAAGTGAATATTATGAACAAACAATTGATTCAACATTCACAACACCAAAAAGAAACTGCGGATGTTGTTGCAGGAGATCGCCAAATTGAGTGGCATTTATTCTTAAATCAATTAGAAACCTACTTACAAGGGACCATCAATCCAGAAGCAGTCAGAAGAAACTTGCGTGTAGAGGAGTATGACGACGAGAAAGAAAAATGGATCATTGTTGATTATAGACAGCCTTTTGAAGGGTCGACCAGAAATATCCATCAATTCAAAAATAATGGAAATGTCCGGATGTTGTCAGGCGTTGAATCTCCTGGTTTTCATCAAGAAGGTGGTTGGTTAACCTTAAATTTCAAGTTTAGAAATGGCGAGTATTACACGGGGAGGATATGGGTGGAAAGTTGGGTAGAAGAAGAGAAAGAAAACAACTAAAAATAAAAGCTTTAAGGAGTGAGAA
>DATGSY010000197.1:0-7885 GCA_035302125.1 Atopostipes sp. | reverse complement strand
CCTGGTTTGATAAAATCTCTTAACTGTTCATGAATGGAAGCGAGTAAATCACCAGACTTTTTCATTTCATCGATTTCTCTTCTTGACTTTCTAGTAATCAAAATAAATCCGTCTCCTTTACGTTCTCAATCTAAATAATTATAACGGAAATAATAAGAGGCGACAATGCTAAAGTACCGAATTGCCTTTTATAACTATCTTCATAAGAAAAGACATCTCTAAAGTTGAACTCCAAAGATGTCTTCTTTATATGATATTTCTTATCCTACTCTACTTCGTAGTCAAATAACTCTTCACCATTTGTTTCAATGACTTTTTTGTACCAGAAATAACTGTCTTTTTTGTATCTTTTGAGCTCTTTCTCGTCTAATTCATCCCGATCGACATAGACAAAGCCGTAACGTTTTTGATAACCATTTAACCAGCTAAGCAAGTCAGTGTAACTCCATGTACAATAACCAATGACTTCAACCCCATCAGTAATCGCTTCTTGAATAGCTTTAATATGCTCGCGAATATAATCAATGCGATAATCATCGTGAATACGGCCATCTTCTTCAAGACTATCGTACTCTCCTAGCCCATTTTCAGTAATTAAAATGGGCAAATCATAGCGACTGGTCATTCGACGCATAGCCGTTCGCAATCCTTGTGGGTCTATTGCCCAATCCCAGTTGGTGTAATCTACGTGAGGATTGTTCACTTCTTTGTATAGACCTTCCATACCGGATTCTTCGGTGGTTCCTTTTTCCCCTGTATAGTTGGGTTTTCCGGCGCCTACACCATCTAATGGATTATCTTTTACTGTGGCTGTTTGATAATAGTTAAGCCCTAAAAAGTCGGGTTTTCCTTCTTTTAAAAGCTCCATGTCGCCCTCTTCTACCTGTGGAGCGATTCCATTATCCTTGAAATACTTCCATGCAACTCTTGGATAACGGCCGTAGACGTAGATATCCATCCAAAGATTTGCGTTGATTTCTTCTCTATTTTCAGCAGCCAGTTGATTTTTGGGATGTGCGTCAAAGGCATAAGTTGGACCGTAAGCAAAACTAGGACCAATCATTCCTTCCATATTCATTTCATGGAATAGTTTAATGGCTTTAGCGTTTGCTAGGTTCGCATGGTGGTTGGCTTGAAGCATACGCTTTGGATCTTTCACGTTTGGCGGATGAGACGCTGCCAAATATCCGTGTGAAATAAACACGTTTTGTTCATTTAAGGTCACCCAATACTTCACTTTTCCTTTGAACCGTTCAAAAATGACTTCACAATATCTTGTAAAATCATCAATAATTTGACGGCCTTCCCATCCCAGATATTCATCTTGAAGGGCTTGCGGAAGATCCCAATGATATAAAGTGATAACCGGTTCAATATTATTGGCAATCAGTTCATCGACAAGGTTTTCATAGAACTTCAATCCTTTTTCGTTCACTTCGCCATTTCCATCTGGAATGACACGCGGCCAAGATATTGAAAAACGATAGGCTTTTAACCCTTGTTCTGCCATAAGCTGAACATCTTCTTTATACCGGTTATAATGATCAACCGCTACCTCTCCGGTCGTTCCTTTAAAAGTTTTACCAGGAATTTTTACAAATTTATCCCAGACTGACTCCCCTTTACCGTCTGCGTCCCAAGCGCCTTCGACTTGATAGGCAGCTGAAGCGGAACCCCACAGGAAATTTTCTGGAAAAGAATCTAATGTTTTATGATGCATATTTTCACTCCTTAAATTTCTATCAAATATAATTATAACCGATAAAGTAACCTATACCAAATTTTCCCTCATCCTTTTAAAAAGTAATCGTTCATCAGCGTAACTCGAAACTATCTCTATATTCTCTTTTTTGCTATACTTAGATGTGATCGGATTGAATGGAAAGGATGGTAGAAATGACGCAAGCACTCATTGTTTATGCAAGTCTCACAGGTAATACTCGAGCTGGAGCTGAAATTGTAGAAGATACTTTTGAAGAAATGAATGTGAACGTAGATGTTCTTGAAAGCTACGATGCAGATCCTTTTGATTTTGAGGATTATGATATCTGTGTCGTGGGTACATATACTTACGGCATTCATGGAGAACTACCCGATGAGATTGTAGATTTCTATGAAGAATTAGAAGATGTCGAATTAACGGAAAAGCTATATGGAGTCTTTGGATCAGGCGATGTCTTTTATGGAGATAAATACTGTAAAAGTGTAGATGACTTCGTGGAACAATTTGAAAAAACAGGTGCACTTCAAGGAAGTGAGGTTGTTAAATACAATTTAGATCCCGATGAAGAAGCTACACAGGCACTCAAAGAATTCGCGAAAGAATTAGTTGCAAAACACGAACAGATGAATTAGCATTTTATTATTAAGTGTTTACAAATAGATGGAGGAACTCAATTATGGTATTACCGAATTTCGAAGAAAATCTCAAGAAATATGCTGAGTTATTAGTCGCAACAGGAATTAATGTTTCAGAAGGGCATACAGTCGTTTTATCCATTGATGTTGACCAAGCGCCGCTCGCTCGTTTAATTTCAGAAGCTGCTTATGCGCGTGGAGCGAAGAAAGTCATTGTGAACTGGACAGATGACGGGTTAACTCGCTTAGACTATACACATCAAGATTTAGAGACGCTAAAAGATGTCCCGGAATATAAAATCGCTGAAATGAACTACATAATTGAAGAAGGCGCAAGTCGAATCAGCGTTCGTTCTTCTAATCCGGATGCTCTTGCAGGATTGGATGGCGAAAAAATTGCTGAAACGCAAAAAGCTAGAAGTGCGGCAATGCGCCCTATGTTAGAAGCGACTCAATCCAATAAAATGAGCTGGTTAGTCGCTGCCGCAGCTGGTGAAGAATGGGCTAAAAAAGTTTTCCCGGACTTAGAAACGACAGAAGAACAAGTCGATGCTTTGTGGAATGCTATTTTTGAAGCTGTTCACTTATACGAAGACGACCCAATTGCTTACTGGTCTGAAAAAGTAGATACCCTTCAAACGAAAGCAGATGAATTAAACAAAGAAGCTTTCACTGCTTTGCATTTTAAAGCGCCCGGAACAGATTTAGTCGTTGGTTTACCGAAAGGTCACCGCTGGGAAGGCGCAGGTTCAACAAATGCTCGTGGAGAATTGTTTGTAGCAAATATGCCAACGGAAGAAGTCTTCTCTGCCCCTGACGCCAACCGCGTAGATGGAGTGGTCGTATCTACAAAACCTTTAAGTTATGCTGGTTCTGTTATCGAAGATATGGAATTCCATTTTGAAGACGGTAAAGTGACTAAAGTTACGGCTAAAAAAGGAGAAGAAATTATCCAGAAATTGGTTGAACAAGACGAAGGAGCTTCCCGCTTAGGTGAAGTTGCACTTGTACCAGACGAATCTCCTATTTCTCAATCAGGATTAACCTTCTTCAATACGTTATTTGATGAGAATGCCTCAAATCACTTAGCTTTAGGTTCTGCTTATGCTTTCAGTTTAGAAGGCGGAACTGAAATGTCTCGCGAAGAGTTAAATGAAGCAGGATTAAACGAATCAAACACGCATGTTGACTTTATGATTGGTTCCGATCAAATGGATATCGATGGAATCAAAGAAGATGGTTCTACAGTTCCAGTATTCCGAAATGGAACTTGGGCTTAATAAATAAAGATTTTTAAAGCGTCCTTCTCTAGTTGAGAAGCGACGCTTTTTTCTTACTTATTAGCATTCATCCATTTTACTGCTTTTTCGATGTATTCATTCCAAAAGTCCCAGGTATGTTCACCAGGCGTTTCAAAATATTCATGGGCAATATTATTTTCTAATAAAAACTCATGCAAGGCTTTATTTTCATCGTACAAATAGTCACTTAAGCCGCATGCAATATAAACCTCTTGGTTTTTAGAGCGATTTAACGCTAATTCATAAATATCATTCTCGTCACTTAAATCGGCTAAAGTATCACTCTCAATAATCGCCTTTAAACGAGTATTTATTAGATTATCTTCTAATTTTTCTCGGTTCGGAGCTTCATATTTCGTGAGAATGCGGCTAGAAAAAGCAGCAATTTTACTGAAAGTATCCGAATATTTGAATCCATTACGAAGTGCACCATAACCATCCATAGATAATCCAATAATCCAAGTGTCTTCTCTTTGAGTAGATAACGAAAAAAGTTCTCTTGTCACTTCTACCAATTCTTCTCCGATAAATTTTCCATAGTGATTTCCATTTGGATGATCTACATAAAAACTGTTTTCTCCTGACGGTAAAATAAATGCAAGGTTATGCTCTCTAGCAAGCTCAAACACCCTAGCATTAAAAACCCAATCATCATTCGCACCATCCCACCCGTGCAATAAATAGATTGTTCGTTTAGGCTGAGAGAATTCTGGTTTGTACATTTGATGGTGTCTCTCTAATTCCTTACTCGTTGGAATAATTGCGGTAAAAGGTACTTTTCTTGTCAATGCTTCTGAATAAAATGTTCCTGAAAATTGGGCCATACTTTTCCTCCTCTGGATTTTAAAACTGTCTTAAGGCATATTATTATTTTAATGATTAGAATTTTGGTATTCTCTAAACAGAATAACTAAAAGGAGTGGTAAAAATGATTTGGACACTCATCGGACTTTTAATCTTATTTTGGTTTATAGGTCTTCTATTAGATATCGGAGGAGCAATCATTCACGTCCTCTTGGTGATTGCTGCAATTGTCTTCATATTCAACATGATTACTGGACGAAGACGAAAATAGCTATTGATACAAATGTCTAAACTATTAGGATTGAACGCACGGTGTTCAATCCTTTTAGGTTTCTTCGTCAAGTGTATTTTTATTTTCAACCAATAAT
The DNA here is from genome assembly GCA_035302125.1 of Atopostipes sp. Classification (GTDB taxonomy): domain Bacteria; phylum Bacillota; class Bacilli; order Lactobacillales; family Carnobacteriaceae_A; genus Atopostipes. The sequence continues at coordinate 3,054 of DATGSY010000197.1, read as the reverse complement.
TGTAAAGCATCATCTAATATTTTTTCTCCATCCACCATTCCATAATCTCTCATGTTAGAAACGTGTATCAGTGTTTTTCTATCTTTTTCTTGAGCAACTTTTTGCAGTTCTCCTTTCGAATAACGGACTTGAGGACCGATTAAAAGAACATCAATATCTTCTCTATCTTTAAGAGTTTCTTTTCCTCGATTGACGCCCGTAGCCCATATTTCAGCATCTAATCCTTTTTCTTTAGCGGCTTTTTGCATTTTACTGACAACCAGAGACGAACTCATCCCGCCAGCACATACAAACATAATAACGACATTTTTCATAGTTTCTCCTTTTCAAAATAATTATTTATCATTACATGTATTGACTTTGTTTTCTTTGTTCTTGTAAAATATTTTTACAAAAAGGTCCCGTAGCTCAGCGGATAGAGCGTAGGTTTCCTAAACCTTGCGTCGGAGGTTCAATTCCTCTCGGGATCGTAAATCAATCACTTGTTTCATATCATATTCAAATAAGAGTATATCATACCATTATAGTTTACCATTGAAAGCGGTTTACAGGAACTATAAACAAATACAAATTTATTTTGTAATACAGATGAATTCAATGAAGCCAATCACATCATCTCCTTCACTTCCAAACAAATAATTTGTGAATTACTCATACCTTATATATACTCAAATTGAACAAATTTTTGAAAGGATGTATTTACATGTCAGACTTATTTGAAGAATTAAGAGAAAAGATCGATTCAACGGATACAGAAAAATTGACTGAAATCCAGGAAAAAATTGTCAAAGAAAAAGAGAATGGTAATTTAACAGATGATGAATTCCATCGTTTAGATGAAGCAGTTAAAAATCGTTTAGGTGGATTCAATCTGTAAAAGAAATTGATTTATAGTAACACTGGGGGGTACTTCCCTTCAGTGTTTTTTACTTTTTTCAAACTCAAAGTATATATTTTACTTTCAATCTAAGTAGGTATAGATGGCCTATACAAACGCGTCTATTCATTATTTTAAAATTTCCTATGTTATAGTGAATTCAAGGAGGTTTTTAAAGATGAATAGTAGATCTAATAGAAACTATAATGATGGATTCCAATGGGGACCATTTCTGTTGGGGATCCTTTACTTAATTCTTGCTTTTTTTGCATTCAATAATCCGATGATCAGTATTGTATCTGTTGCGTATATATTCGCCATTGGAGCAATATTAAACGGACTGTATGAGATATTTGTGCGTAGAAATTTAAGACAACATGCAGGATATAATTCTGGTTTTCTAATCGTGATCGGAACTATCGATATCCTGATCGGTCTTTTCTTCTTGTTTAACATATCAGCAGCAGTGATTACATTGCCATTCTTGTTTGCTATATGGTTGATTGTCGACTCGATAGGTACAATCGCTACAGCTAGTCCCATTCGCAATTACAGCAACGCTCAATACTGGTTCACTATCATTATAGGAATTTTGGGTGTGGTGATTGGTGTTTTACTCATCTTTAACCCACTCAGTTCTTTTGTAGCCATCGCTACTTTGCTTGGTTTATACTTTATGCTCTTTGGTATATTAAATATTGTGTATGCCTTCTAAAAAATTTAAAATAAAAATCCACTTTAGATGCTAAGTTTCCAAAGCTTCTAAAGTGGATCTTTTTATGTTTAAAGAATCGAATTAGTCTACAGATACATCTTGTCCGTCTAATTTTTTGTAGACATCAATTAATTCTTGAGCTAAATCTTTAAATGTAATGGCGTTCATTAAGTGGTCTTGTCCGTGAACTAATAAAAGTGATAATTCTACGGAATCTCCACTTGCTTCTTGTGTTAACAAGTTTGTTTGAGATTTGTGCGCATTATTTAATGCTTCATCTGCAGCTACAAGTTTCTCATCCGCTTCTTCGAAGTTTCCACTTTTTGCTGCATAAATAGCTTCCATCGCACTACTTTTAGCGTCTCCACCATGCATAATAAGACCCATAATCGTTTCTAATAATTGTTCTTGTCCTTCTGCCATATAGTAAATCTCCTTTTGTCCTGTTTGTACTTATTCAAAATACAAATCGACCAGGTTTGGTCGATTTGTATGAATTTTTAAACTTCAATTCGTTATTATTCGTTGTCTTCAATTAATTTTAAAGCTGACTCAAGTACTTTTTCACCATTAACCATACCATAGTCTTGCATGTTAATAACGTCAACAGGAATTCCTGTACCTTCAACTTTTTTCTCAAATTGTGATTTCATAAAGCGAACTTGAGGGCCTAAAAGTAAAACGTCTACATCTTTACTTTCTAAAGCACCATCTGCTTCATTCGCTGAATTTGCAAAAATATCTGCATCTAATCCTTTTGCTTCAGCTGCTTTTTGCATTTTTGAAACCAATAGTGATGTACTCATTCCTGCAGCACACACTAACATAATTGTTTTTTCTGCCATTTTATTCCATCCTCCAAAACTTTTTCTGTATTTCAAACCACTCTCAGTTCCCAGAAATTCCTGGCAACGATTTCAATTTGATTACTTATTTATTATATATTTAATTCCTTGAAATGTCTACCATAAAAAATAAATCCTAAGGTTAATCAGTCTAAACAATCATTTGTTCAGTCAGTTTAGAACTCTTTCAGTTTACCTGTCTTCATTAAATTCAATGCCTGCATCCGTTAACATTTTATTTAGTAATCCAGAGACGATGCGCGCCAAATCAGATAATTCCTTGTATCGTTTTAGAGTTTCTTCACTATTTGGGTTTTCAATCATATGCGCTAGAGCTTCAGCCTCATAATACATACTATTTTCATATTGTTCATCTAATTCCACTTCAGTTTCTTCTAATGTCTTATGATCTACTTTTCTTGCCTTATCTAAATGAGAAACATGATCGATGATTAACGTTTCTTGTTTACCATAAATTTCTACTTCGTAAGAAGACGTTACAATTTTCCCAACTAATATGGTGACATCAAAATCGTCATACCTTAAAATAACTGTTCCAAAGCCATCGACACCGGTTCGAATTTTTTGTGCATAGTATATTGCATCTTTCGGTTCTC
>DATGSY010000196.1:0-2784 GCA_035302125.1 Atopostipes sp. | reverse complement strand
TAAAACCGTCACTCCAGCACCAAAATAGGTTATAACGCCCATTCCGCCGGTTTGAGGGAATTCATCTTGGGGTGTATTTCCGACAAGACGCCCTTCTTCGGGATCACTGGTCATGAACGAATCATCTGGAATATGAATTTCCAATAAACCAGTTGCTTCATTCCTCACTACTTCAATTGTCCAAGTTTTCGTCGGCAATTTATATCCTGATGGCGCTTTTGTTTCTTTCAAGATATATATTCCTTCTGTCAACTCTTCAAAGATAAAATGAGGATCAGTTCCACTGTTCTCAACTGCTGTGGTTGTTCCATCCGTTTCTTGACGTTCAAGTGAAAACTCAGCATCTAATAAAGGATCCCCATTTTCATCCACTTTCGTAAATGAAAAATCAATCGATTGTGGAATTAATTGATTGGTTACCTGAATGATCACATCGCCTCGAGGGACTCCTTGAGCGTTATGGTTCACTTCAAACGTCGTACCAATGGTTCCATCAATGTCATAAGTGGTGTCAAATTGGTTAAGGTCTGTGATTCCATCTCCAGTAATACTTGTTTCTTCGACACTATACGTACCTTCTTTACGTAAAGTAGTTAAGGTTACATATTCTGCACCTGGCACAAGATTTTCTGTATGATTAAATCCAGATCCGCCATTTGCAATTTGAACATTAAATCGTCTTGGATCTTGTTCGATGATATTTCCTAATTCATCCTTTAAAATCTTTTTAATTTTCAAGAGCACTGGATCAACTTCTGGTGACGCAATTGATTTTTGTTGATTAGCATTATTTGAATCTAAATAATTTAGATTGGTTGTTTTATTTGTTTTAAACAAATCATGTTCAGGTGTTGAGCCAGCTGTAGCCACAGGTGCATTCAGAATGTCTGGATTAATTTCTACACGATATCTTAATGTGGCTTGACGTACATTTGTTGACCCTTCTTTTAATTTGGTAACGGCAGGATCTATATTCCAAGTGATTGTTTGATTACTTGTGCTATTTTCATCTGAAACGACTGCGCTGCCTTCACTAGTGGTAATCGAACCATTAACAATTGAGAAGCCATCGCCCATTTCATCCGTTAGAGATACATTCCGAAGAGCATATTGTGTGCTAATTTGCCCACCAATTTGATCATAGATTTCTGTCAGCTCATCCGGATTTTGAGTAGAATACGCCATTCCAGGAGATGCAATACTTTCTAAAATAGGAGTTCCTTCTCCGGCGGCAACAGCAATTGTATACAAACCATCCATCGTTGGTTTTACATCTGCACCTGCTCGAATAGCAGCTGCACCGTTATCGATGTAATCCATGTTATGAGGGTGATAGTTATAAAATATAAAACCCGTTCTTCTTACTGGATAATAATCTGTACCACCAGATGATCTTGGCCAATACTCATTTTCATAAGCTACAGTAGATGATGTGATGCGATTTCCATTACCTACTTGTGTCTGAGTATATTGTCCATCGTAAATACCATATCGGTTTTGATAATCAAATTCTCCTCTGTAACTACCCCCATACATACCTGGTTTTCTTTCGCTACGAGTTTCCCAATTTCTTGGCATGTAACTGAAAGTCGGTTCACCGTCAGACAAAAGAACGATAAATTTATTATTGGCATTTGAACCATTTAATAAATTTGATCCTTGTAAAATTCCAGCTTGTGTATGGGTACCACCTAGAGCAACTAAACTGTTTACTGCGTTTCTTAAGGTATTTGTATTCCTAGAAAAATTACTATTGATATCGACTAAGTTAGAACTTTGACCTCCAAAAGTGTAGTTACTTGAAAAGGAAACTACAGCAATTCTTAGATTAGGATCTTTGGGGATCATTGTTTGAATAAAGTTATTTGCGGCGTTTTTAGCATTCGTCATTCTGTTACCTTCCATACTTCCGGAACGGTCAATAACAAGAACAACGTCAGTCGTTTCAATTTTTTCGTCATCTCGTCCTTCAATTAAAACTTCTACGTCCCAAGTATTCACCATGCCCGGAACAGGAGTTGCTTTTTTAGAAGTTCTTACCTCTCCAGGAGCTAAATTACTATTTATAGTATTTTGCGCCGACATTTGTCTTGCACTATATTCAGCAGATCCTAAACTCCCTTTTTTAAATTGAAACAAAGGACTAAGTGCTAAAATTCCTGCAGGAATAACTCCATCGCCATATTCCTCTGGATCTAAAACTAAAGGGATACCTTCGTCTTCTTCAATCTCTTCTTCAGTGTTTTCTTCTTCAGACTCCTCTTCCACTTCTTCTACATCATTTGAGTTAGGTTCATCAGGTGTCTCCTCATGATTCTCAGAAGCGGGTGGTTGTTTGTTTGGTTCTTCCTCTTTTTCAGTTGGTTCTTCCTCTTTTTCAGTTGGTTCTTCCACTGGTTGTTCAGGTGTTTCATTTTCAGTAGGCTGCGCTTCATTATTTTTTTGATCTTCTGGTTCAGAAACTTCTTCTTTAGCAGCAGGCTCACCCTCTGGAGTCTCTTCATCAACATCTTCTGTCTGATTTGTTGAAAGGTTCAAAGCGGTCGATTCTTGTTGATCATTTCCTTCGGGAGCGCTACTCGCCTGAATACCTATGGGCAATAACAGTTGAAGCATAAACATCATTACAAAAAACCAATGCATTAATTTTCTACCGTATGTCTTTTGTTTGCTTGAGTCTGTTCGAATTTTTTGTTTAGTCTTCTTACTGTTCACAAGTTCTTCCTCCTTCCTTATTAAACTTTTTATCTCCCACTCACCTTCTTTCTGTATGTATAGGTTTCG
>DATGSY010000195.1:0-2492 GCA_035302125.1 Atopostipes sp. | reverse complement strand
TGGAACAATTTCTCCATCCATTGGTGAAACAACAACTTCTCCGCTCATTTCAACAATCTCTTCTGAAGTCTCTTCTACTGGATCAACATCCGTTGTTTCTTCAACAGCAGCACCCGCTGCTGGTTCGTTTCCAACGTCTGGATTTTCTTTTAAGAAATCATTTAAGTCTCCAGCGATACCTTCAACCTTTGTTCCGTAAATGACCTGAACCGATTGACCGCTAGCCATCACTCCAGCTGCACCTGTTTGACGTAAAAGATTTTCGTTGACTTTGTCACCATCTTTTACAGTCACACGGAGACGTGTCGCACAGTTTGTGAAGCTGTCGATATTGTTTGCCCCACCAAGACCTTGCGTGATTTGGTAAGATGTTTTGTCTTCTTCTGACATATTCGATGATGCACCAGAAGCACCAATGCCATGTTCTTCACGGTATTCGTCTTTCGTACGTAATTCAACATCGCCATCTTCTTCAGTTCCAGGCGTTTTCAAGTTGAATTTCTCAATACTGAATCGGAAAATAACATAGTATAGTACCGCCCAGATGATAATTGGCAAGATTAAATTCATCCAGTTTGTACGGTCATGACCAGGCAAGACTCCGTAAATAATGAAGTCAATTAAACCACCTGAGAATGTAAAGCCTACTCCAGCATTTAACCATTCAACCATGATTACTGAAAGACCCGCTAATACTGAGTGCACACCATAGAATAGGAATGGTGAAGCAAACAATACAGTAAATTCAATAGGTTCAGTAATCCCTGTAATGATTGAAGTAATTGAAGATCCAAATAATAGACCTTTCACATCGTCTTTTTTATCTTTACGTGCGACATGGTACATCGCTAAAGCTGCTGCCGGCCAACCACCAATCATTAATGGGAATTGGAATGAGAAGTATTTCGCAAATTCAGGCGCAACAACCTCTCCTGCTGCAATTTGAGCAAAGACAATGTTTTGTGCCCCATGAACCATTTCTCCAGCCACTTCAGCCGATCCACCTAGTGCTGTTTGCCAAAATGGCAAGTAGAACACATGGTGTAGTCCAAAAGGAATTAACGCTCGGTAAATAAAGCCGTATAAGAATGAACCGATCGCACCTGATTCAACAATTAAGCCGCCAAGTGCTGCGATTCCAGATCCAACATATGGCCATACGAAAGCAAAAATAAATCCAAGTACTGTACCAGCCACTGTTGAGATAATTGGAATAAAGTGCGTGCCTTGGAAGAAAGATAAGGCGTCAATGAATTTCACACGATAGAATTTATTATGTAACCAGACAACAACCAGTCCAATGATAATTCCACCAAAAACACCTGTGTTTAGAGTTTCATCAAAACTTAAAACACCGCCGACTAATCCTTCGATGTTTCTTAACTGATCCATATCTCTAAAGTTGTGGATGGCACTCGTTAAAGCTGCATACATGGTAAAGTAACCAACAACAGCTGAAAGTCCCGCAACTTCTTTACGATCTTTCGCTAAACCAGATGCGACAGAAATCGCAAATAAAAGTGCCAGATTTCCAAAAATCACATCACCGACATCGGTCATGACACTTAATACACCGTTTAGAAACGTGCCTTGGCCAAGAACCGCTTCAAGGTTATATTGCATAATAAATGCTTCATTCGTAAATGCAGAACCAAGACCTAAAAATAATCCTGCAACTGGAAGAAGCGCGATTGGAAGCATGAAAGTTCTTCCTAAGTTTTGTAACTTATTGAATAGTTGATTATTCAATTCTTTTCCCTCCATTTATGTAAGTAAATGTCCTCGAAAAATAAACCTTTAGAATCCGTTTCCTAAATTTTATTTCTTTTCCAAACCCTGCTCTCATCCAAAAATCCAGCCATGCGCAAGCAACGGCTCTATATTTTTCTAAGAATCTATTTTATAAAAGCATTGGATGAAAGACTTTCGAAAATTAGAAAGTAGCGAATGAATGCCTTTAGAGAAGGCTTTCGCTGCAGAAGAAGGATGAATAAAAATGATTTATTTTTTGACGACTTCTATATGTTACCACTTATTTTTTTAAAATCAACACCTGTACATACATGTATCCGTTATCACTAATTTTACTCCTTTCATTGTGATCAATAAAAATAAAGAACATACAAAAAACACTAAAACCGATGGTGGTTTTAGTGTTTTGTTTGTTGTTTAATCTGCTGTAACGAGTGAATTGACTAAGGACAATATCAGAGAAACTAAGATCGCTTGTCCAAAAGAACCAACTGTAAAGCCGGCAACTAAGTAACTGGTCATCCATATCATCAGACCATTAATTACAAAGTAAAACAATCCAAGGGTCAGGAGTGTGACGGGGATAGATAGAATCGTAATGATTGGTTTGATTACGGCATTCAACAAGCTCAATATTACAGCCGCCAAAATCGCTGCAGTCCAATCATTTACGTAAAATCCATCCAAAAAATTAGCGAGCACTAAGAATACTAAAGTATTCAAAACAACTCTTTGCCACC
>DATGSY010000194.1:0-3003 GCA_035302125.1 Atopostipes sp. | reverse complement strand
CTGGTGGGATGGTTTCCGAGTGGATGGCTTTTAGAGGTCCCCTTTTAAATGAAAAAAGTCTTCCTGTCACAAAGAGGACAGTGTTCCCGGAAGCTTTTCGCTCACTGGAATGCCATCTTGACAAGGAAGACATTTTCATATTTATGGATGTGGCGATATGTTAACTTTTAAACTGTTATCGTTTCACTGCATACGTCACTTTTTTTGGATCTTTTAGCTTGAAAGAAAGGATGAATCCAATCGTTGCTGCAACGCCTGCAACAATGAAGGACACATTCACACCATGAATAGCCCCTTCAAGCCCTTGTTCAGGCATCGCGGACGTGGCCATGATGGTGACAAGCACGGCTGTACCAATCGATCCCGCAACTTGGCGGAATGTATTGTTCATGGCGGTTCCGTGTGGAATCAGGTGATCCGGCAGTTGATTCAGAGCCAGTGTTGTCATAGGCATCATGACCATAGCAATCGAGACCATCCGAATCCCATTCATCGTAGCTAAGTACGTAAAGCTTGTATCCATCGATAAATTAGTGAACGCAAATGTCGTCATTGCGAGTAAGAAAAGACCAAGTCGAGCAAGCCATTTCCCTCCAAATTTATCAAATAAATAACCAGTGATCGGGTTCATGAGCCCCATAATAATGGCCCCGGGTAATAATACAAGTCCAGACATAAGAGCTGAGAATCCAATCATATTTTGCATATAAAGGGGTAAAATGACGTTTGTCCCAATCATTGCTGCAAAAACAACCATCCCTAGAGCTGTCGCCAAGGTGAATATACCATATTTGAAAACTCTGAACTCGAGGAGTGGTTCTTCTAATTTCAATTGTCTTGAAATGAATAAGAAGAGTGACACCGTTCCGACAACAGTGGATATTCCTACATGTGGACTGATCCACCCCATATCACCAGCGATACTGAAGCCGTATAATAGTCCACCAAACCCAAACGTTGATAAGATAACGGACAAGATATCAAGTCTCGGCTTTTTCAATTCAGTGACGTTTTTCAGTAAGAAATACGCGGCAATCATGTCGAAAATAGCGATCGGCAAGACGACATAAAAAACACTACGCCATGGGAACTGATCGACAAGCCAACCCGAAAGACTTGGCCCAATGGCTGGTGCAAATGCGATAACTAGACCAAACAATCCCATGGCTGTTCCTCTTCTCTCAACGGGGAAAAGAAGGAACAAAATGGTTTGCATGAGCGGCATCATGATTCCGGCACCTGATGCTTGTAAAATTCGCCCGGCCATTAAAAATGAAAAGTTCGGTGCGATTGCCGCAAGAAATGTACCGATAGTGAATAATCCCATCGCGGTTAGAAACAGTCTTCGAGTCGTAAATCGATCAATTAAAAAGGCTGTCACTGGAATCATAATTCCGTTCACAAGCATAAACACAGACTGGAGCCACTGTGCTGTACTTTCAGTTAAGTTAAGGTCTTCCATAATCGGTGGAAGAGCCGTTCCGAGTAACGTTTGATTCAAAATGGTGACAAAAGCACCTGATAGTAAGACCGCAAAAAGCGGAATATTTTTCTTCCAATTGAATTTTTCTGTATTTCCCATGAAAAACCTACTTTCTAACAATAAAAGATAATTATTTTCAAACCATATTATTAGACCATAGTATCATATTAGAAAAATGAAGGGCAATTTAAGCAAACTATTAAATTAAATTTTTCTCTTAAGAATTGTGATTTAAATGTAATAATTAATACGTTTTAAGGATTATAAACGTGATACAATTAAAAATGATACAGTGATTTCATATGATACTCGTTATAATGATAGGACTTTATTATATCTAACAATTGGATTTACAGAAGGAGGAAGATAATAATGAGTCAACTTACTATTGATACTCAAGTAGCAGATATCGTGAACACTTTTCCCGAGAGTATGGATCTGTTTCAAGAATTGAGAATTGACTTTTGTTGCGGCGGTAAGATTCCATTAAAGGAGGCAGCAGAAAAACAAAACATTGCCCCGGAGGACGTCTTAAGCCGAATTAATGATATAGAGGAAATTGAAGGAAAACAGGGTTCTTTTGATCCCATGGCATTTGGCAATAAAACACTTGTTGCCTATATTCAGGAGACATATCACGAGCCTTTGGAGAAGGAATTGACCGACCTTAGAGATTATATTTCTACGATTGTAAGGGTTCATGGAGATAGCCATCCCCATCTTTTCAATGTGGAAAAGGTTTTTGCAGAACTAAGCACCGATTTATTAGAACATACCATTGTGGAAGATACGAATGATTTCCCGATTATCCTTGAATTTTTGAAACATCCTGACAATGAAGAATTAAAAGAAAAAGCAACACCATGTGTCGCAAATCTGGAAGAGGACCACGCCCATGCTGGAGAACTCTTATTTGAAATTCGTGATTTGACCAATAATTACACCCCTCCGGAAAATGCGTGCAACACATATAAATTAGTGTACAGACGTTTGGAGCAACTCGAAAAAAATACATTCACCCATGTCCACTTAGAAAACAATATATTATTCAAACGGGTCCTCAACGCAATGTAACCAGCATAAAAGAATAGATGAAACCAAAGCTCATTTGACAATAAAACAAATGAGCTTTTTTTGAGGTGGAGGGGTGGTTTTGGTTATCAATCGATTGAAGTTCCCAATCTTTCCTTGGAACTGATTGATAGAGTCGTGCTATCGATTAAAATCTTCGCTCCGTCTTCATAATCGATTGATAGAGAGCGTCTATCGATTAAACTCATGGTCATTTCCACAAAATCGACTGATACAGCCCACCTATTGATTAGATTCCTTGCTCCATCTTCTCAATCGATTGATAGAGTCGTGCTATTTAAACTCTTCGCATGGTCTTCTCAATCGCTTGATAGCACGACGCTATCGATTAAAATCTCCACCTATTCCGTAAGATTGATCGATATAGCTATCTATCAGTTGAAATTCTTTTATCTTCTGAAAAATCGACTGATACAGCCCACCTATCG
>DATGSY010000193.1:0-3947 GCA_035302125.1 Atopostipes sp. | reverse complement strand
GGAATGCCTCCAATGGCAAAACTTGTTTTATCATTCGGTTTATCACTTGCTGTTTTTGGCGTCATGCCTATTCCTTTTGAAACGTTGTCTTTTGGAATGTATGTATTAATTTTACTTAAAGAAGTTTTAGTCGGTGTTGCTATTGGCTATATTACTCAATTATTTTTTAGTGGAATTGAAATGGCAGGTAGTTTTGTCGATTTCCAGGTTGGTTTCTCAATGTCGATGGCTTATGATCCCGTTCTTGGTGTAAATACTTCTTATTATGGGACAGTGTATTACTGGATTGCCATGGTGATTTTCTTTTTAGCGGATGTACATCATCAAGTCATTCGAACTTTAGTGCGATCTTTTGAATTTATTCCAGTTACTCAATTGAGCTTTCCGTATTTAGGAATAGAAGGTATTGTAAAAACGTTTGGTTATGTTTTTGAAATTGCCTTAAATTTAGCTTTTCCTTTAATTATTGTCGCACTATTAGCTGAAATTGTTTTAGCTTTGCTTTCAAGAACTGTTCCACAGATTAATGTGCTGATTTTAGGTATGCCGTTTAAAATTTTATTGAGTGTTATTTTTATATTTTTCTTTTTACCGTTTTTATATGAAAGTATCTCAAAAGTTTTTCCAGAGATGTTGCGATATTTACAAGAATTTATTCAGTCGCTTGCTAACTAACTAGATATACGAAAGGGATGAGCGCTTTGTCAGAACAAGATGGAAAAACAGAAAAGCCCACTCCCAAGCGGCTGAGTGATGCACGAAAAAAAGGACAAATTCCAAAGAGTCAAGATTTATCTTCCGCTCTTTCTTTTGCAATTTTTGCTTTTCTACTTACTGTTATTTTAACTTACACTTTGGAGTACGCTTTTGTGTTTTTTAAAAATTCTTTTTCAATGGGATTTGAAAACATAAATAATATAGAGAATAATTTAAATGCGATCGGTCTGCAGGCCATTATGTACTTTCTGTTCCTTGTAGGTCCAGCTCTATTGATTGCTTTTATCTCAGGCATTCTGGGGAATCTTGTGCAAGTTGGTTTTATTTTAGTGTCAGATAGCTTAAAACCTTCTTTTGATAAGATGAATCCAGTGAGTAATATTAAAAATATATTTGGTAAACAAGCGTTATTTGGTTTGTTAAAAAATATTTTAAAAATGGGTGTCGTTTTATATATAGCCTATTCTTCGGCACAAGAAGCGATTTATCCCATTTTAAACTTGTCGAATGTTGGAACAGAACGTCTTTTTTTCATTGTGATTGAATTGGCTCGGAGTATTGGAATTAAAATATCTATCTTTTTAATTGTTGTTGGTCTTGCTGATTATATGTATCAACGATATGAGCATACGAATAAGCTTAAAATGACCAAGCAAGAAATTAAAGATGAATATAAAGAAATGGAAGGCGATCCGCAAGTTAAGTCAGAACGTAAACAACGTTATCAAGAAATGTTAAGCGGAAATATAAAAGATGTGGAAGATGCCACAGTGATCATTACAAACCCGACACATCTTGCGATAGCTGTTCGCTATAACCGCGAAGAGAATCAAGATGAGGTACCGATTGTACTAGTTAAAGGTGCAGACCATATGGCTCAGAAAATTAGAGAACGAGCCAATGAAGCCAATATTCCGATGATTGAAAATAAACCTGTTGCCAGAGCACTCTACAAAACAGCCGATGCTGGTGATCCGATTCCAATGGATCTATATCAAGCAGTCGCAGAAATTCTTGCTCTTATTTTCCAATTGGAGGAAAGTAAAAAGCATAAAATATAAATAGTGGTTCATTAAGGAGAAATGAAAAATGGAAAGTGTTTTGTCACAAAATCGTCAAAAATTAAATAGTTATATCAATATTTTTATGGCATTTTTTGTGGTGTCAGCTGTTGCCATGATGATTATTCCACTTTCTCCTATGTTATTGGATTTCTTTTTAGTCATTAACATTGCATTGTCTGTCATGATTTTAGTTTTGACTTTGTTTACACATTCTGTATTGGAATTTACATCATTTCCGACGATGCTCTTGATTACGACTATGATTCGACTGGCGTTAAATATTTCTTCCACACGTCTCATTTTGACCGAAGGAAATGCGGGACAAGTTATTGAAACTTTTGCATCTGTTGCAACGGGAAATAATTATGTCGTTGGAGCCATTATCTTTATTATTATCGTGGTTGTTCAAATGCTTGTTGTGACGAGTGGATCAAGTCGAGTAGCTGAAGTTTCTGCTAGATTTACTTTAGATGCCATGCCTGGTAAGCAAATGGCGATCGATGCGGATTTAAATGCTGGTTTAATCACTGAAGATGAAGCGAAACAAAAGCGAAATGACTTACAGAGAGAATCCAACTTTTATGGGGCAATGGATGGTGCCAGTAAATTTGTTAAAGGAGATGCGATTGCTAGTATCGTTATTACTTTAATTAACTTAATTGGTGGAATCATCATTCATTCCTTACAAGGTTCTTTTACTATAATGGAAGCTATTGAGCACTTTGGAAAATTATCAATCGGGGACGGTTTAGTCAGTCAGATTCCAGCCTTAATGATTTCTGTCGCTTCAGGTATTTTAGTGACAAGAACAGCGAACGAAAAAGGACTCGGAGAAACGGTCATTTCTGAACTATTTAATACTGCGCAAGTGTTATATATTGTAGCAACGATTATGGCGATCTTTGCATTGGTCCCTGGATTCCCGACTTTTGTGTTTTTATTTATCGGTATTTTATTTGGGACAGCGGGTTACTTAGCTCAACAAAATGAAAAAGATAAAGAAGTGGCTGAAGCCAGGCGTAGAATTGAACAAGCAGAGCAAATGTTGGCTCCTGCTGAAGCACCTGAAGATTCTGTTTCCTCTTTCCAAGTGGATGCAATTGCGATTGAAATTGGTTATGGTTTAATTTCTTTAGCGGATGAAGAGAAGGAATCGAATTTAACTAATCAAATTGCAACCATTCGAAACCAGACGTCTTATGAAAAAGGGATTATATTACCTCCTGTTCGGATTCGTGACAACTTACAGTTAAATGCGAATGCTTACTCGATTAAGATTAAAGGAAATGAAGTTGCGAATGGTATGTTGTATACCGATAAATATATGGTGGTTGAACCGGGCGGGATCTTTGAGATTGAAGGGATTCCGACAAAAGAGCCAGCATTTGGGATGGACGCTTTGTGGATTGATGAGAAGAACCGTGAGAAAGCCGAACTTTATGACTATACCGTTGTTGATCCATTAACGGTCCTCATTACACATTTAAAAGAGATTATTAATCAAAATGCGCATGAGTTACTGGGTCGTCAAGAAGTGAAAAATCTTCTTGAAGGGATTAAAGATAAATACAATGTGGTTATTGATGAATTGATTCCAGATATTTTACGCTTAGGTGAAGTCCAAAAAGTCTTACAAAATCTTTTGAAAGAAAATATTCCAATTAATGATTTAGTCACTATTTTAGAAACACTGGCTGATTATGGAAATATCACAAAAGATACAGAAACATTGACCGAGTATGTCCGTCAAGAATTGAAACGAACGATCGTTAAAAATTACTTGGATATGGAAGGCAAGCTAACCGTTGTTACAGTCAGTCCAAACCTTGATGAAATGATTGGACAAAGCATTCAGAAGTCATCGAATGGATCAGTTCCTGTTTTGCAGTCACAGGTGATTACTGAAATCTTTAATAGTATCAACTTGCAGCATAACCAGTTGGTACAGCAAGGTATTCCACATGTGATTTTGACGTCACCAAAAATTCGACCGGCGATGAAAAACTTGATATCTTTCAACTTCCCGGAGCTGGCGGTCTTGTCACTCAATGAAGTACCAAATGATGTCGATATAGAAACGGGCGGAATGATTGAGATTACAAACTAAGTCGTATTTTCGAAGAATGAAACCTGAAAGGATGTGAGTGAATGTTAGATCATGCGGAT
>DATGSY010000192.1:0-4269 GCA_035302125.1 Atopostipes sp. | reverse complement strand
TTTTCTTTCAGTGATTTAGAAGACCGTGAAAAATGGGAAGAACAGATGGAAGTATTCGCCGACACCTTTCAACACACTTCGACGGATGCCGCACCTTGGTATGTAGTGCCAGCAGACCATGGCGATTTTGGCCGGCTCGTGATTAGTGAGATTTTACTGAATAAATTAAAAGAGCTGAATCCCAAATACCCTGAAATGTCTGATGAAGAAAAAGAGAAATTAAAAAAAGCCGCAAAAGATTTACGAGACGGGAAGTATGATTAGTAAAAATTATAAACACTCCGTTTTTTATAATAAATAAATACGGAGTGTTTCTTTATGTATATCTCGCTATCTACTGCTATAAATTTAATAATATAATTGTTCCTCTTTTAATTGTCTATATTCGGAAGGACTATAGCCGTATGCAGCTTTAAAGACCTTTGAGAAATACAAAGGATTACTGAATCCAACTTGATCTGCAATTTCTTTAATGAGTAAATCTGTATAAAGTAAGAGTTGTTTCGAAGAACCTAACCGTAGATCGAGCAAAATTTCTTTAGGCGTTTTTTCAAATCTTTTCATACAAATTTTATATAAATAACTTCTGCTTACATTAAATTCATCCGCTATATCTTGCACAAGTATTTTTTCATCATAATTTTCATAAATATAATCAATAATAAAATCGGCGAGTTGATCTTGACTTAAATTAAAAGTAGCTATTTCAACTTTATTTACAAACTCTAAATTGATTTGGTATAAAAAGGCATATAATTGAGAGTGATTCCATAAATTTGTCAATTCGTTGTTTAGATTATTTTGATTAAATCTCACGATTTCTTTCATCAATTGAGTACTTTCGCTGTCCGCTTCAAAATAACAGACATATTCTTTTAACAAGGTTGTCTTACTTAGCACTTGATCTATTTGATCTCCCTGAATCGCAATTCAATAATATCTCCATGGATTTTGAGGTTCAGAATAGTATTTAACTTTATCGTTTTTCCTTAATATGAAACCATCATTCGCTTGAAGTTTGTACCGCTTTCCATTCACTTCGTAAAAACCAACGCCACTTTCCACATAATGTAATACAAAATGTCTTCTTACATTTATAAATTTTGAGAAAGGATGGATAGAATCCACACCAAGTTTTTATAAATATGAATTTGAAGTAAAGGATCCAGAAGATACATACGTGGATGTGAGCCAATTTGGTAAAGGTATTGTATTAGTGAATGGATTTAACATTGGACGATATTGGAATGTTGGACCGACTCAGTCACTATATATACCAAAACACCTATTAACCGAAGGGACTAACTCGATTATAGTGTTTGAAACAGAAGGAATATACGCAGAAAAAATTAATTTAGTAGAACGTCCACTAATCGATGAAAAAATAGAAAGCAGGGTTTAAAATGGATGATTAATGGACAAAGTATCGAATACATTGCAACCGATTGCAATGAAAATCGCAAATCAAAAGTTTTTAGTTGCTCTAAGAAACGCCTTTATTGGAACGATGCCTGTGGTCATGGCTGGTTCTATAGCCGTGTTATTAAATGCCTTTTTAGTTGATTTTCCTATGGAGTTTGGTTTTGAAGGAATAACCGGTTATTTCCAGTGGCTCATTGATATCAATAATTTGGTTTTTGGAGCATCTATATCCGTGATTTCGCTCCTATTTATTTTCTCTTTAGGTGTGAATATCGCTAAAGTTTACGAAGTCGATGAGTTATCTTCAGGTTTAGTGGCATTTTCTGCATTTCTTATTACAATCAATAACTCTGTTACGAATACGTATGCTTTGAATAATCCGACGGGCGAAAATATTGCAGCACTATTTGAAGGCACTGGAATCGAAGTAGCAGGGAATGAAATATTAGTAACGATCGCAAATACAATCCCAGGTTCTCATATTAATACACAAGGGTATTTTGCAGCGATGGTGGTAGGATTTGTCGCATCCATTATTTTTGCAAAATTAATGCTAAGAGACTTAACGATTAAGTTACCTGACAGTATGCCACCTGCCATTTCAAAACCTTTTTTATCCATTATCCCGGGTCTCGTCTCATTGTACATAGTAGGTGGATTAACTTATGTGTTTAATATGATTACAGAATCAAACTTAGTGGACTGGGTTTATGAAGTCCTTCAAACTCCTTTATTGGGACTATCACAAAACTTGTTCTCTATTTTACTTGTTGGTATTTTAATCCAGCTTTTCTGGTTCTTTGGTTTACATGGTGGAAATGTGATGGCTCCCATAATGGAAAGTACATTTGGTGTAGCTCTACTTGCAAACGTAGACGCCTATCAATCTGGTCAAGAAATTCCGTATCTTTGGACAAGTGTTACTTATAATGCCTTTAGATTTAATGGAACTGTAGGATTAATTATCGCCATTTTCCTCGTGTCTAAAAATGAACATTATAGACAAGTGGCCAAACTTGGTCTTGCTCCGGCGTTATTCAATATTGGTGAACCCGTAACATACGGTTTGCCTGTCGTTTTAAACCCTATCATGTTTATTCCTAGATTATTAACGCCTACTTTAACGATGTTACTGACTTACTTTATGACGTCTATCGGATGGGTATCACCTGTGACGCAAAATGTTACCTGGGTCATGCCGCCAATTTTATATCCGTTTTTTGCAACAGGGTTTGACTGGCGAGCTCTTGTTTTAGGAATCGTCAATATTGCTATAGTCACGATTACCTATATACCGTTTGTTAAAATGGCAAACAATCAAGCCATTGCAGAAGCGACTATTGAAGATGACGGGGTTCAAAAGAGTGAAGAAAGTGAATATGCAGAAAGTACGAATTAATCGAATGTTATAGAGAAGTCTATTATCCCTTTAAATAAACCATCTGGTTTTCATAAACTGGATGGTTTATTTTTTCCCCTCCTGGTTGTAATTGTCAGAAAATCCTGTATATTAAATGAGAAAAGCAAATCCGAATGATGGAAGGTATTGAAAAATGAGAGTATTAGGAAGAATCATAAGTTTTTTCCTCGCTGTGCTTTTAGGTTTTTGGCTGGCTTCGGCTGATATTTTAACCGGTACGCAAGCAGGGGAAGTCATGGATACTATTGTCGCCTACCTCCCGGATCGCGAACAGGTGTATAAGCTTTTTGATGGATCATCTGCTGACGAAATCCCTGAAGTAAATGTAGATAATAATGTTAACAACTTTACAGTCGGAGAAGAAGTCGTGACTTCCCACAATGAAGTCGATTATGCCATTGTGGAAGCTGCGATTGTTGAATTGACGAATGAATTACGTCAAGAAAAAGGGTTATCCACGTTAACGCAAAATGACATGTTACGAGCGGCTGCTTATGTTCGTGCAGAAGAATTAGAAGAACAGTTTTCTCATACACGCCCAGACGGGACTGATGCTTTCACCGTCTTTCAAGAAGAGGGAATCTTTTATCCTTACCAAATTGTTGGCGAAAATTTAGCAATGGGGACTAAGTATTTACTGGAACAAGAAATGGCGGAATTTCTATTTCAAGGTTGGATTGAAAGCGAAGGGCATTATGCCAATATGATTCGCGAAGAATACGAAGAAATTGGAGTAGGTGTCCATTATGATGGTGAAATGTTGTATGCGACACAGGTCTTTGGTGCACAAAGATAAGCAGAAAAACCAAATGAATACAAAGATACTTCTAATTTAAATGAGTAAAAGACGAATAAATTTTAAAAAAGATGAGATATGATTTGACAATGTTCGAATCTCCCGCTATACTATCTAAAGTTTAGCCTACATCCGAGAGAGACAAACCTTTAACTTTCGGAGTGATTAGGCGATGGGGGAGGAGAATACCAATGGAAAAAAGAAAGCCAATCATTGCATTCGATTTTGGACGAGCGTCTGAAGTTCGTGATTTTCTTTTGTTCTTTGGCCATGAAAAATTGAATATTAAAATTGGGATGGAGTTATTCTATTCCAGTGGACCTGATATCGTGATGGAGCTTATTGATTCCAATCACGATATTTTTTTGGACTTAAAACTGCACGACATTCCAAACACAGTTAAAAAGTCTATGAAGGTTTTAGCTGGCTTAGGTGTGAGTATGGTAAACATCCATGCCAAAGGCGGTCGAAAAATGATGGAAGCAGCACGCGAAGGATTGGAGATGGGCACGCCTGCAGGCAAGACGAGACCTAAGTTGCTCGCGGTTACTCAGTTAACTTCTTTGTCGGAAAGAGAAATGCAAACCGAACAAAGAACGCCATTGTCACTTGAAGAAAGTATTTTAAATTA
>DATGSY010000191.1:0-10079 GCA_035302125.1 Atopostipes sp. | reverse complement strand
TGGAAACGTCCTAGTGTTTTATTGTCTGCAGCTAGAGAGCGTTCACCTTGTAGAACGTGAATATCTACCGCTGGCTGATTGTCTGCTGCTGTAGAGAATACTTGTGACTTACTTGTTGGAATGGTCGTATTACGGTCAATTAACTTCGTAAAGACGCCACCCATCGTTTCAATACCTAGTGAAAGAGGCGTAACATCTAATAATACGATATCTTTCACATCACCAGAAATCACTCCACCTTGAACAGCAGCACCCATTGCAACAACTTCATCTGGGTTAACAGAACGGTTAGGGTCTTTACCTGTTTCTTGTTTCACCGACTCAATAACTGCTGGAATTCGTGTAGAACCACCAACTAAAATAACTTGGTCGATTTCAGATTTCGATAGACCTGCATCACTTAAAGCACGACGTAAAGGTTCTTTTGTACGTTCTACTAAATCTTGTGTCAATTCATCAAATTTTGCACGAGTTAGTGTTTGCTCTAAGTGTAATGGCCCAGCATCTCCTGCAGAAATGAATGGTAAACTAATTTGTGTAGATGAAACACTTGATAATTCTTTTTTCGCTTTTTCTGCAGCGTCTTTTAGTCGCTGTAAAGCCATTTTATCTTTAGATAAGTCAATGCCATTTTCAGCTTTAAATGAAGATATTAAGTAATCAATGATTTTTTCATCAAAGTCGTCTCCACCTAGTTCATTATCACCTGCAGTAGAAAGAACGTCGAAGACTCCGTCACCCAACTCAAGAATTGAAACGTCAAACGTTC
The DNA here is from genome assembly GCA_035302125.1 of Atopostipes sp. Classification (GTDB taxonomy): domain Bacteria; phylum Bacillota; class Bacilli; order Lactobacillales; family Carnobacteriaceae_A; genus Atopostipes. Next base: position 9,310 of record DATGSY010000191.1, on the reverse strand, counting down.
CTCCACCTAAGTCAAAGACTAAAATATTTTCATCTTCATCTTCTTTATCTAGTCCGTAAGCTAAAGATGCAGCTGTCGGCTCGTTAACAATACGGTCGACTTCTAATCCGGCAATTCGTCCAGCATCTTTTGTTGCTTGACGTTGTGAATCATTAAAGTAAGCTGGAACAGTGATAACTGCGTTAGTCACTTCTTCACCTAAGTAATCTTCAGCATACGCTTTTAAGTGTTGTAAAATTAAAGCTGAGATTTCTTGTGGTGTATATTCTTTCCCTTCAACATCTACTTTATGATCTGTCCCCATGTAACGTTTAATCGACATAACTGTATTCGGGTTTGTGATCGCTTGGCGTTTAGCAACTTCACCTACTTGTATTTCACCATCTTTAAATGAAACAACAGATGGTGTTGTACGATTCCCTTCGTTGTTAGGGATAATCGTTGGTTCTCCACCTTCTAATACAGCTACTGCTGAGTTCGTTGTTCCTAAGTCAATACCAATAATCTTTGCCATATGAAAAAAACTCCTTCGTCAAAATATTTTATTACAAGTCATCTTCAAAGTAATCTAATGATTATTCTGTAACTGTGACTTTAGCCGCGCGTAAAACTCGGTCATGAAGTTTATATCCTTTTTCATAAACCTGTGCGACTATACCACTTTCTTGCCCTTCTTCCGCAGGGACTTGTGCATAAGCTTCATGGAAGTTTGGATCAAAAGGTTGGCCTTTTGCATCAATTTCTTCCACATTGACTGCCTCTAAAGCGCGATAGAAGCTTTCAAGAACCATTTCAAGTCCTTGCTTTAAGCTTTTACCACCTTCATCGGATACTTCTGTCTCTAATGCACGCTCTAAATTATCTAATACAGGAAGAATTTCTTTTGCGAGATCTTGAGAACGGTATTTCACCACTGCTTCTCGATCATTTTTGTGGCGACGACGCATATTTTGAATTTCTGCTTGCAGTCGTAAGTTCTGATCTTCTAATTCTTCAATTTTTTGTTTTAATTCAGTTACTTCTTCTTCCGAACCTGTATCCGATTCAGAAGTAACTTCTTCTTCGAACTTTTCTGAATCTTGTTCGAAATTATTTTCTTTTTCGGTCACTCTCATCCTACCTTTCCCTAGATTGCACTATTCCATAGTAGCATATACTATTATGTTTTTAAATAAGAGTTTTATTTTAAATAAAAATCTTCTAATCGATCGAGTAATTCTTCTCTTAATACTTGAATAACTCCTAGAGTCGAATCATACGTCATATTTGTCGGACCTAAAACAGCAATAAAGCCACCACCGAATTGATCATCTTGGTAAGGGACCGTCATTAATGAAAATGATTCAAATAATTGATCGTCAAACTCTTTCCCGATTCGTATATCATAAGTTCTTTGTCTATCGTACAAGGAATTAAAAAGTGTAAATAACGTTCCTTCATTATCAAGTAAATTGTATAAATCTTTTACTTGACGTATATCCATATCTTCTGTGAAGTCAAGAATATTCGTTTTCCCAGAAACAAACAATTGGTCGTCTTTAAAATGTAGAAGCGTTCGCTCTAGCATTTCTGTAACATCCCAATTCATTGCTAGGTATTTTTCGAATAAACTAGGCAAATCGTTTTTTAATGCATAATATACAGTATGCAGCGATTCTCCGACTAGATTCCTATTCATAAAATCAGTCACTTGTCTGATATATTCTGTACGCAATCCCTCTGGAATTTTAAAAATCATATTTTGAACCTCAAAATTATCCAACTGCATAACAAGCATCATTTGACGCTGATTTAGAGGTAATATACGAAAACCCGTCAGTGTCTGTTGCTTAGATTGCGGACCTAATACGATTGCTGTATAATTTGTCAATTCCGATAACAACTCCGCAGATTGATAAAAAACATCACTCATTTCATAAATCTGCGAGTTCATTGAACTTTTAATTTTACTGCGTTCTTTCGTATTCACACGTTTAGGACGCATTAAATGATCGACATAAAATCGGTAACCTTTTACAGAAGGGACCCTTCCAGAAGAACTATGGACTTTTTCAATATATCCTAATTCTTCAAGGACACTCATTTCATTGCGAATGGTTGCTGAACTTGCATCTACCGCCCCATCCTCGACTAATGTTTTTGAGCCGACCGGTTGGCCATCTTTTGTAAAACGTTCAATTATTTTATTCAATATTAATAATTGTCTCTCTGTTAACATGGCGCAACATCCTTTCGCTATAAAAGACAATTATCTTCCAACAAAATAGCACTCGACCTAATCGAGTGCTAATCACTAGATATAATTTAACAAAATTTAATAAAATTGTCAATGTAAAAGGGTTTGAAACTATGAAGAAGTTATGACTTTTCAAAGATGATTAAAACCCATACTGACTTAAAACTTTTCTTGTATTTTCTTCGTCTAATTGCAGTTGCTGAATCAAACCTTCAGCATCATCAAACTTTTCTTCTCCACGAAGATAAGCAATCCATTCGATCTTGACATCATCTCCATAGATTTCTTCATTAAAATCAAGAATGTTCACTTCCACAGAAATATCTGCTTGATCTTTAAAGGTCACATTGCGACCGATTGACGCCATCCCCATATACTTTTTCCCTTTGACAGTAAATAAGACAGCGTAAATACCGATTCCTGGAAGGTGGGTATATGGATGTGAATAAACATTTGCAGTTGGATAGCCGAGCTCGCGACCCCTAGCATCGCCATGGATAACAAAGCCCAATGTTTCATAAGGATAGCCTAGCATTGCATTAGCTTCTTCTATTTTTCCTTGACCGATATATTCACGAATTTGGGTTGAACTGATGGTTTGACCGGACTTTTTGGTTTCACCCACTTGAACAATATCAAATCGACCTTTGGCATAATCGTGTAAATGTTCCATTGAAGCAACTTCTGGTTTTCCATAAGTATAGTCATAGCCGGCTACAATAACCTTCGCATGCCAACCCACGATATATTGATCGACAAATTCTTGGGGAGGTAAATTGCCAAACTCTGAATTAAAATAAACTTCATATAAAATATCTACACCCAAATTTTCGATTAATCGCGCTTTTTGATGAGGTTGGGTTAGATTCGTATATCGATTTCCTTTTAGTTTACGATAAACAATTCTTGGGTGACGATTAAATGTCATAAGTGCAACTTTTAATCCCCGTTCCTGTCCAATACGTACACCTTCTTTAATCACTTCTTGATGTGCTAAATGAACACCATCAAAATAGCCTAAAACAAGAACAATCTCTTCTTCAATAATGTCTTCTTTATTATAAGGATGCTTTATTTTAATAATCTCCAATATCTACACCTACATTTCTATTTTAAACACTTTCTTAGGTTTTAATTTTCCAGGTTTATTTGGGTGCTTGTCATATAAAGCAACAACAGTTTCTTTATAAATAAGTAAAACAGGAAATTCAACAACCTCTAGGTCCTCTTCGTCTAATATAGCACCGTTTTTTACACGATTCCATAATGAATCAGAAATCTTTATATGCATAAACTGGTTCAATCCATAATCGATAGGTAGCAATAAGTTTTCGATAGTTCCTTCGGTTACTGCTTTTTCGATCTCAGATAAAGTACTCGTCTGCTCGGAGCTAATCTCACCACTTCTTATTCGGGTCAGTTGTGACATGTGGGCTGGATACCCTAGTCTTTTTCCTATATCAACCGCTAGTGTACGTATATAAGTCCCTTTGCTGCATGACACTTCAAAAGAAAAGCGAATGGTTTCAGACTGTTCATCAAGAATAGGCTCTGATGTTCTTGTAAGAGATTTAATTTCAACTTCTCGAGATGGCCGGGCTACTTCAAGGCCTTCAAAAGCATACTCATACAATCTTTTCCCCTTCACCTTTACGGCAGAAAACATCGGTGGTTTTTGAGTTATAACTCCTTGAAATTGTTTTAAAACTTCATCAATTTCTTCTGTTTTTATTCTTTCAGAAACAGCCTTTTTTTCAATAACTTGCCCAGTAGCATCTTCTGTAGATGTTGAATACCCAAGAGTTATTTCGCCCGTATACGTCTTGTCCGCTTCCAACATAAACTCCAACACTTTGGTTGCCGGTCCAATTGCAATCGGCAAGACGCCGTCAACTTCCGGATCTAATGTGCCTGCATGTCCAACTTTTTTTATACCAAGTAATCGTCGAACTTCACGCACACAAGCAAAGCTTGTCATTCCTTTTTCTTTCCATACGGGTAAGATTCCTTCTACCATAATTTCACATCAATTCTATATTTTTTCACTATGCAATTGTAACATATTTTCTATTAGAGACTAAGGTATAGCCATTTTTCTATAGGATTTCCAAACTTAAAAGAGGATTTTACATCCTATTCTCTTTTATATTTAAAGTGATGACAGCGTCTTGCTTTAATTAATCTTCGCTTCTATGTTAATATAAATTTGAAAATAGAGAAAGGTAGTGATGTTGATGAAACAATTATTTACTTTCCCATCAGAAGAGTTATTCCAAGAGGATATAACTTATATTACAATCGTTCAGGAGTTGCATGCCTCGACCCTAACGAATGATAAAGACCGTATCCAGTTTGAGAATCTTATTAGTGAAGCAAAGAAAAAAGTTTCAGATTCTAATTTGGAAGAAAAATCTGCATTATTGGAACAATTAGAACATGCACTTGCCAATATCGATACTCTCATTCAATTTATTGGTGGTCTTGTACTTTACGTCACCCCTAGTGATGTTTATTTCTATCAACTAGGTATTTCTGTAACGGATCGAGTGTATGTTGGTAAATTGCCGTACATACTTCCTGTTGCAGCGAATGACCAATACACGTTAGACTATCACCTGCTTGTGTTAAATCGTGAGAGCATTCGCGTATTTGAAGGGCATGGAGGTAAGATTCAAGAACAAGACCTTTCAGAGTATGAAGACGCTCCAGTTGATTTAGAGACAGCATTAGGAACTGAAAAAGAAGGCGGGAACTTAAACTTCGGTTCTCATAATGCTGGAGCTAGACAATCAGGTACTGGTCAGTTTTTCCATGGTCACCAAGAAACCAGTCAAGAAAAAGATATTGACCGTGAGAGATATTTCCGACTAGTCGATGACTTTGTCTACAATAACTTCTCAAATGAATCTAAATACCCATTGATTGTTTATTCAGTGGAAGACAACCAAGCAGTGTTTAAAGAGATATCAAAAAATGAATTCTTAAGCGATGCGATGATTACAGGTTCAGCCGCAGGATTAAACACATCTGATATCGAAGAAAAAGTCGCTGATTGTATTAAAGAATTAAATGACTCAGAAAGAAATCGATTATTGGATCGCTTAAAAGAAACGAGTCCTGAAAATCGGATTGAAAATATTCCAGATGACTTAACTTCAGCTAGTCTTCAAGGACGAATTGATAACCTGTTCTTACAAAAAGACTTTGATATTCCTGGTTCTATTACTGAAGAAGGTTTGTATGATGAGAATGATGATCAAAACAACTTTATCCACGCTTTAGTATTAAATGTCTTAAATTCAAAAGGAAATGTCTATATTTTTGAAGAAGAAGATATGCCGGAACAATCACCTATTGCTGCTACATTAAGATATTAATTATAATCAATTTCAAAAAAGAGTCCGGGATTTTAACCGGGCTCTTTTTTTAATTTATGCGTACAGTGCTTCCACTTGGGATTGTACTGTTTCATTTTTCAAGAAGTCATCGTAAGTTGTTTCAGGACGATCGACGACTCCATTCGGTGATATTTCTATAATGCGATTGGCAATGGTCTGGACAAATTGATGGTCGTGTGAACTAAATAATAATGCCCCTTTAAAATCAATTAATCCATCATTTAAAGAAGTAATAGATTCTAAATCTAAATGATTCGTAGGATCATCCATAATGAGTACATTGGCCTTACTTAACATAAGACGAGAAAGCATCACTCGAACTCGTTCTCCCCCAGATAAGACAGATATCTGCTTCATCACTTCTTCTCCAGAAAATAACATACGCCCTAAAAACCCGCGTAGAAATGTGTTATCATTTTCTTCTTTAGAAGCATATTGACGCAACCAATCAATAATCGTTAAATCTTCGTCCAAAAATTCATCTGAATGGTCTTTTGGTAAGTACGCATGTGATGTTGTAATTCCCCATTTGATCGTTCCACTATCCGGTTCTATTTCGCGAAGGATTATTTTAAAAAGCGTGGTAATCGATGTATCGTTTAAACTAGTAAAAGCCGTTTTATCTTTTTTATTTAATGTAAAATTAATATTATCGAGAACTTTTTTACCATCGATCGTTTTGGATACATTCTCCACACGTAACAATTCATTTCCGATTTCTCGTTCTGGCTTAAATTGAACCATTGGATAACGTCGGGAAGAAGGTTGGATATCCTCTAACGTAATATTTTCAAGTTGCTTTTTACGTGATGTTGCTTGTTTTGACTTTGACGCATTCGCACTAAACCGTGCAATAAATTCTTGAAGTTCTTTAATTTTCTCTTCTTTTTTACTGTTTTGATCAGCTTGTAGTTTAGCGGCAAGTTCACTTGATTCTAACCAAAAGTCATAATTACCTACGTATTGCTGAATCTTTTTAAAATCAACGTCAACCATATGCGTACAAACACTGTTTAGGAAATGACGATCATGTGAAATAACAACAACAGTATTTTGAAAATCAATTAAAAAATCCATTAGCCAAGTGATGGATTTTGAGTCTAGTCCGTTTGTCGGCTCATCCAATAATAATATATCTGGGTCTCCAAATAGCGCTTGTGCTAATAGTACTTTAACTCGGTCGCCACTTTTTAATTCGTTCATCTGTTTATGGTGCAACTCATTAGGAATACCGAGCCCTTCTAATAAATTTATCGCTGAAGGTTCTGCTTCCCAACCATTTAATGCAGCGAATTCGCCTTCAAGTTCAGCTACAAGGATGCCATCTTCATCAGAAAAATCAGCTTTCATATACAATGCGTCTTTTTCTTTCATAACATCGTATAGCTTTTTATGCCCCAGAATAACCGTGTCAATTACAGTATATTCTTCATATTCATAGTGATTCTGTTTCAACGTCGTTAGTCGTGCATCAGGTGCGATGTCAATAGTTCCTGATGATGGCTCGATCTCACCTGTCAAAATCTTCAAGAATGTTGATTTACCTGCTCCATTCGCACCAATTACTCCATAACAATTCTCTGATGTGAATTTTAAATTGACATCTTCAAATAAAGTTCGATCTGAAAATCTTAAACTTACATCTGTAACATTAATCATTCTTTTCCTCTATTCTTTTTACCATTCAAATCGTGACAGGTGTATTAAAACAACCAGCTAGATATGAATTTCCTCAAAAAAATCCTGATGAGAAAACAAATTCCCATCAGGATTCTTGTATACTTCTGGCATCGTTCGTATAAGCCCATCAATCAGCGAGCTAAAGTTTAAATTCATTCATCTTCTTTTTTAATTTCGTTTAATAACTCTTCAATTCGACTACCATATTCTACCGATTCATCTCTTTTAAACTCTAATTCCGGAGTATGATAAGTCGTTAGACGTGCGCCTAGTTCTTTACGAATTAGACCAGTTGCTCTGTCTAAACCCGTTTGAGTTTCTTTTTTTGTTTCATCATCTGTTTCAAGAGTACTGTAGTAGATAGTGGCTTGTTGTAGATCACCCGTTAATTCTACATCAGTAATTGTAATCCCCTCTACACGCGGATCACGAACAGTGTGTGCAATAATATCATTGACTTCTTTTAAGATTTCTTGCGAAACTCTACCAACTCTATAATTTGCCATGTATTTTCACCTACATTATAAAAGTTTATGCTCTTTCTACTTCGACCATTTCAAATGCTTCTATTACATCATCAACTTTAATGTCATTGTAATTTTCAATGGTAAATCCACATTCGTAACCATTTTGTACTTCACGAACATCATCGTCAAAGCGTCGTAAACTGCCTAATTCACCTTCGTGAATGACAATACCATCTCGGATTAGGCGAATAGAACTTGAACGACGAATGACGCCATTATTTACTAGAGCACCAGCAATTGTACCAATTCTTGAGACATTGTATGTTTCACGAACTGTCGCTTGTCCGGTCACTTGTTCTTCGAATTCTGGATCCAGCATACCTTTCATCGCTGATTCCAACTCGTCAATTGCATCATAAATGACGCGATAAGTTCGTATTTCAATTTGTTCCGTTTTCGCATTATCAGAAGCTTGTGGTGTAGGTCTTACGTTGAAACCGATGATAATTCCATTACTTGCTGCAGCTAGTGTAACGTCTGTTTCGTTGATTGCTCCTACTCCTGTATGGACAACATTCACACGGACGCCTTCGACTTCAATTTTTTCTAGACTTCCAACTAAAGCTTCAACCGACCCTTGAACATCCGCTTTAACAATAATGTTAACTTCTTTCAGTTCGCCTTCTTCTAAACTATCAAATAAGTTTTCCAAAGTCACTTTGTTCACTGACTGACGCTGTTCTTCAACAGCTTCATTCGCTCGAGTTTCCGCAATTTGACGTGCTGTTTTCTCGTCTTCAAACACAACAAATTGATCACCCGCTTGAGGCGTTTCATTTAGTCCGGTAATCTCAACCGGCATTGATGGACCTGCTTCTTCAATGTCTAGTCCTTTGTCATTTGTCATTGTTCGGATACGTCCATATGTCGTACCTACAACAATTGAATCTCCATGTTTCAAAGTCCCATTTTGAACAAGCAATGTGGCTACAGGACCTTTTGAACGGTCTAACCGAGCTTCTAACACACTACCTACTGCTAATCCAGAAGGGTCAGCAGTTAACTCTTGAATTTCGGCAACTAATAGAATCATTTCTAAAAGTTCTTCAATATTTTGGTTGAATAAAGCAGAGATTTCGACAAAGATTGTGTCTCCGCCCCATTCTTCAGGAACAAGTTCATATTCCAATAACTCTTGTTTCACTCGGTCTGGATCTGCTTCGGGTTTATCCACTTTATTGACAGCAACAATAATCGGTACATCCGCTGCTTTTGCGTGGTTAATGGCTTCTACCGTTTGTGGCATAACTCCATCATCAGCAGCTACTACAATAATCGCAATATCCGTTACATCTGCACCACGTGCGCGCATAGTTGTAAACGCTGCGTGTCCAGGAGTATCTAAGAAAGTGATTGGTTCTCCATCCACTTCTAATTGATAAGCACCAATATGCTGAGTAATCCCGCCAGCTTCACTCTGCGTAACACTGGCATCACGTAAAGTATCTAGTAAAGTTGTTTTACCATGG
>DATGSY010000190.1:0-3463 GCA_035302125.1 Atopostipes sp. | reverse complement strand
TTCAGCCACAGAATTCATGCCTTCAAATTCTAAATAAATTTGATGATTCTCCGGAACATCTGGACGCACGAGTTCTAACGTATAAACGCCTTTTCCACGATAATAATCGGAACCGCCATCTTGGCCATCCCAATTATTCCAAGTATGCGGAACTTCAACCAATTTCCAAGAATCATCGATTTTTTCGAGTGTGCTTGGCACCTCATCCGTAAGTTTGAAAGACCAGACATCCAATGCATCATATTGTCGCATTCAAAAACTCCTTTCATTTATTTCAGTGCTCTAATCTAGTAATTGAATTATAGTTGAAATGAGAATCTTCAGCTAACCATATACAAGGCCTGCCAGTTATCTTTCGGTAGGTAGTAGGGGAAAACTTTGGTATTATTTCATCAAAAAAGTCTGGAGAATTTTCTCCAGACTCTTTCATCATTATTTGTATAGTGGAATTCTTTCGGTTATGGTTTTCACTTTTTCTTTGACTTCATTTAAAACGGCCGGGTTTTCTTGGTTCTCAGCAACTTCAATAATCAACCGAGCCACTTCTTTCGCGTCATCAGCTTTAGAGCCTCGTGTAGTGATTGCAGGCGTTCCAATGCGGATGCCGCTCGTTCTTGTCGGTGGCAGCTCATCAAATGGAATCGCATTTTTATTGACCGTAATGCCGACTTGGTCGAGTAATTTTTCAAACTGATCGCCGTTTACTCCATAGCTAGACACATCTAATAAGAAAAGATGCGTATCGGTTCCGCCGCTAATCACACGAAACTCAGATTCTTTAAAGACTTCCACCATGGCTCTCGCATTTTCAATCACTTGACCGATATAGTCTTTAAATGAAGGTTGTAAAGCTTCATAAAAAGCGACTGCTTTAGAGGCGATGACATGTTCTAAAGGCCCACCTTGAGTACCCGGGAAGACGGCGCTGTTTAATTTTTTAGCATATTTTTGCTTCGCTAAGATGATTCCGCCACGCGGCCCACGAAGTGTTTTGTGCGTAGTGGAAGTGACCACATCTGCATAAGGAACAGGATTTTGATGATGACCTGTTGCGCAAAGTCCCGCAATGTGTGCCATATCAACCATAAAGTATGCGCCCACTTCATCTGCAATTTCACGGAATTTACTAAAATCAATGGCGCGAGAATATGCACTTGTACCAGATACAATTAATTGAGGTTTTTCTTCTAACGCAATCCGACGTACTTCCTCGTAATCAATGATTTCTTCTTCTTTTGTCACACCATAAGCAACAATGTTATATAATTTGCCGCTGAAGTTCACTTTTGAACCATGCGTTAAATGACCGCCGTGGTTCAAATTCATTCCTAAGATTTTATCTCCCGGTTTTAATAGCGCTTGGTAAACGGCCATATTGGCTTGACTTCCAGAATGCGGTTGGACGTTCGCATATTCCGCACCAAACAACTCCTTGGCGCGTGAAATAGCCAAGTTTTCAACGATATCTACAAATTCACAGCCACCATAATAACGACGCCCCGGATAACCTTCCGCATATTTATTGGTTAAGATACTTCCTTGAGCTTTTAGAACCTCTTTGGACACAAAGTTTTCAGATGCGATTAACTCAATGCCGTTTTCTTGGCGTTCAGTTTCTTTTTGAATGGCGTCAAATAATTCTTGATCAACCATATGACTCACCTTTTCTATGTATTTTGTATAAACTTTTAGGATAAACGTTTAAATGATACGTTTATTATAAGTGATAATGTCGGACAAACCAATAGAACTCGTCTGGGGATTAGAAGATAGCTATCTAGTAGAGTTTCTGTATAATTAAAATGGAAGAAAATTTAAGGAGTGGAGCAGATGGAAACTTTCGAAGAGTACCTTGAAACCATTGATGAAATCACACATAGAGACCAGATGGAACACATTTTAAATTGGGTGGAAGAAAATTATCCAGAGCTAGATAAAAGAATCACATGGAATCAACCGATGTTTACCAACGAAGGAACTTATATTATCGGATTCAGTCATTCTAAAAACCATATGGCTTTGGCTCCAGAAACCAAACCAATCAAGGAATTTGAATCATTAATCAAAGAAACAGGATTAAGTTTTACAAATAATATTATACGTATCGGCTGGGGCGATCCGATTCCTTATGACTTAATGAAAACACTGATTAATTACAATTTAGAAGACAAAGCAGGGTATACAAAATTTTGGCGGTAAGTAAAAAGGAGTCTAGCATTTAAGCAGACTCCTTTTGATTTGATCTATTTATTATTTTACTCCCGAGAGTTCATACCAAGGAGTTGCTGTACGTTCAATAACTTCATTTAATTCAGTGATGTTTTTCTTGCCTTCTGTTCGCAACCATTCTCTAGCTGCTTCCTCTCCTTCTTTGGCAAAGGCTTCAACAACTCCACTCCACGTAGCACGTCCACAAAGTACGCCATTAAATTCTGAACCTGCTTCATTCGCAAACTCCAACGTTTGTTTAAAGAGTTCCATTGTTACACCTGCGCTTAAGAAGATAAACGGTAAGTGAGTGGCATCGCTTTGTTCTTTAAAGTATTTCGCCGCTTCTTCTTTGGAATGGACGACTTCACCTTCAGAAAAACCTTCCACAAAGTTCATATTGACTGGGGTTTCCATCTTCAATACATCCACATTGTATTGTGGCTTCGAGAACTCAGCAATCGCTGCATTCACTTTATGGGGTTTAACTTTAGCGTATTCAGGGGACTTCGTGTCTTCAATATTGGCGTCATAAGTTAAAATCTCTAAGTAGTAAGGCACATCCTCGCCCATACACTCACTACCAACGCGCTCGATGAAGGCCTTTTTCTGATCGTTGATTTCATCACTTTCATCTGTATCGTAATAGACGAGCAGTTTAACGCCGTTAGCTCCTGCTTCCACAATTCGTTTAGCAGATAAATCATCAATTAAATCTGGTAAACGGCCAGGCACGGTATTATCATAACCCGTTTTTTCGTAAGCTAAAAGCAGGCCCGCATCTTCGTCTCTCACCTTAGTCGCCGGCATCCCATAAACCGGATCCAGTAAAATCGAAGAAGCATAAGGAGTCAGTTCTTCAGAAACCAATTCCTTTAAGCGCTCAATATCTTCATGGCTTGCTTCCACATTTAAAGCCTTAAACATCCGATTCATTGCGCCACGCTGATCAATTGCCAACGCTTTGATAAAACCGTCATTTGCTGATAAACGATCCATTTCTTGTTTTTTATTTGTAGATAACTTTACCATTTATTTACTCCTCATCCGTATAATAACCTTCATCCCATTTTTCTAGGTATTCATCGAATAATTCGTCATCTTGTTCTTCTGTTTCATGTTGTTCTTCAATCGCATTAATTTTTTCGATTAACGCCTTGTTTTCTTCAGTTGGTTGGTATTCTTCATGGATGAAAGCATCAATCGTTTCACGCATTAAATGTTCACCAGTGATTTTTCCACCAAAACCAATCAC
>DATGSY010000189.1:0-7752 GCA_035302125.1 Atopostipes sp. | reverse complement strand
TTATTAATGATGCTATTGGTGGCTGTAATGCGACACGTTATTGGGCAGTCTTAAACTGGATATTAACAAAAATGGTAGATGAAGAAAAAGAGGATAGCGTAGAAATTGACGGAGATGAAAAGAAAAAAGTTGTTTTAAAAGCATTAGAAGACAAAAGATCCTTTGACTTTACCAATGCTAGACATCATGTCGTTGTGATTGATGAAATGAACCGAGGTAATATATCAAAAATTTTTGGGGAATTGCTCACACTGCTAGAAGAAGACAAACGTTTAACAACAAAGAATGAAATGATCGTAGAGCTTCCTTACTCAAAAGAAAAGTTTACATTACCACCAAATTTATTTGTTATTGGAACAATGAATACAGCAGATCGCTCAATTGCTTTGTTAGACACAGCTTTGCGGCGACGTTTTGTCTTTGAAGAAATGATGCCTGATTCTGAATCGCTACAGTCGATTGGTCAAGAAATAGATGTCGTAGAAATGCTGAAAATGATTAATAAGCGGATTGAGGTATTGTACGACAGAGATCATATGATAGGACATGCCTATTTTATAAATGCAAAATTGGATGAAGAGATTATCTTAATTATGCAATCAAAAGTAATTCCGCTCCTACAAGAATATTTTTATGATGACTGGGAAAACATTGGGCTTGTTTTAGGTGGTATCGGGGAATCAAAGGAGTCTCCGTTCATCGTTTATAAAGAAGAAGTGGATATCAATCAATTATTTAAACAAAAACCCTCCATCTATGTACCAACCATGTATCGATTGAAAAAAAGGTTATCAGTTCAGGAGCTAATATCTATTTATGAATAAAAAGATAATAATTGCTCGAGAATCGTATGACTGGATTACTGAGAAGGATGTTAGTGCTGAACAATTTGAAGACCTAATTAAATACATTGAGATTAAGTATCCAAATGAACGTATTTTAGAACAACGGTATAAAAGATTGCGATTTATTAATTATGTCGGTGTAATTGTATGTTCAGGTGTACGTTATGAAATCATCCCTAAGATTAACCTGTCAAAACAAGATGAGCGTCAAGCGTTATTGTCTATGTTATCGATTACTAACTTTTTGCCTATTTCTTTTTATGAAGAAGTTCGAGGTGGAGAGGGAAAAAGTGATTTACTGTCTGTCTTTCTTATTACTTTCTTAAAAAAGTTATTGGCTGAGTTAAAAAAGGGTCTCTATAAAAGTTACGAGACACACATAGAAAACCTAAATGTTTTAAAAGGAAAACTAGAATTAACACAACATATTCAAAAAAATGCATTCCACAAAAATAAAGCATATTGTAGTTTTGACGAATACACTGAAAATAATCTTCTAAACCAGGTATTTAAGTTAGCTCTTATAATAGCTCGGCAGGATACAAACATACACACATCAAAATTACAACTTGAACGGTGTTTGGGTTATTTAGAAGGAGTTGATTTAATAAGTCTCGATTCTATAAAATTAAATCAAATATCCTTCAATCGTCAGAATGAGCGATTCCGAGATGCCGCCTTATTTGCAAAAATGATCATTGAACATGCGGCTATATACAATCAGGGAAACCGTTCTTCATCTTTTTCATTTTTGTTTCCAATGAATTTTTTATTTGAAAAATATATAGAGGTAGCATTACGAGAAGTTGTTGGTAGGGATAAAGTCATTAGCCAGCATGCTGAAAAACGGCTTTTGCTAAACCGGAAGACCGGCTACAAAAATATCCTGCTAAAACCCGACTTCCTTATAGATCACACATTAATTGTCGATACAAAATGGAAGAGTGCAACCTATAACGATAGAACAAACTATAATCAAGCGGATATTTATCAAATGTATGCCTATGTTACGGCTTATCAAGAAGCCAACCGCTGCATACTATTATACCCTAAGCAAGAAAATGAAGCAGATCATCCATTATGGGAAGTAATCGATACAAATAAAACGATTGAGATGCATACGGTTACGATTGATGATTTTCAGAAAACGGTTGAGGAATTGAGTAGTATAATGCAAAGAACATAAAGACCCAAGGATATACTCTCCAAGTATATTCTTTTATAATATTTGGCTGTGCATTTTCTTGTATAGCTATAGTGTTATAATTTAATATGTAATCAAAAAGTAGGACTATCACCTAATATATTGTTCTTTTAAACACCTAATCGCCAAACCATTTATCCATAAAGTCCCGTATTGATAATAAAATCATCACGGAGTAAAATAGAGATGGTGTTTATAAATGTATTATGAATTATAAATGTAAATTACTGTTAAATTTAAAATTAGAAAGGTTGATATAGGTGATAAATGAAGCGTTTTACTCTACTTCAATGACGGGGTCGGGTTTTTTGATGTATGAATTTAAACAGCTTGCTTCATTAAAATTAGATGGATTAAGCGATGACGAGATTAGAACTAAAGTGCTAAAAGAAAACCTTTTTCAATACAACAAACTAGCGAGCCTCAAACGTGCTTTTCCATATCTTTTAAAAAGAGTGAACACGCTGGACTCCCACTTGCAACAAATGGTGGTAAGTGAGCCTACACATGTTGGAAAAGTTATCAATTTATATGCAACGATGAAGGCGGATCAACTGTTTTATGAATTTATGGAAGAAGTTGTGACTGATTCTCTTGAAAAAGATATCGGGATCTTAGAGAAAAAGGATGTTAATGTATTTTTTGTTAACAAGGCAGAGCAATCTGACTTTCTAAAAAGCCTGGCTGAATCAACTGTCGCACGTTTAAAAAGTGCTTACTTAAGAATGCTCCTAGAAGTGGGTATGTTAAGTGACTTAAAGTCACGCGAATTAAAGCGTTTAGTTATTGATGAGGAACTAAAACGTTATTTATTAGAAATAGGGGAAGGACAGTATGTCAAGGCAATGGGTGACGAGGGGATACAATGACTAACATTAATGAACGTCTTGATAAAATCCAAGAAAAAATAAAAGAAGATAAGTTTATCAAAGGTCGCGGTCTAGGTAATGAAATTAGCTTCTACATCTTTGATTATCATCCAAGGTATGAATTAATTGTTCGTGATCATATTAAGTCTTTAAAAAGAATTTTTAGTCGTGAAAGATATAATCGCAAAATTCTAGAGGTTGATTTGTATAACATGTTACTTTCACTTGCTAAAAAGCAACGTATCTACGATATGATTTTTGATATCGAAAAAAATCAAGGTAAAGATGCTCTGTTTACAGCGTTAAATAACTTTGCGATCCCTGAAATTTTCCTCAGTGAAATTGAAAATCAAATTAACGATCACAATGTTGTTTTCATTACAGGGGTGGGAAAGATTTACCCTTTTGTACGTTCCCACACGATATTGAATAATTTACAAGAGTGTCTTGACAAGATACCCGTTATTATGTTTTATCCGGGCGTGTATGATGGTCAATCACTGAATTTATTTGGATCCTTTAAAGATGATAATTATTACCGGGCATTCCAATTAATTGACAATAAATAAGGAGGCAGACCGATGCTACTTAAAGAAATGTTCGATAAAGATATAGATCGAGATATTCGCGGCGTAATTAAGGCGGATCAAACAAATGAAGAAGATGTTTATCAAGAACTGAATGAATACGTCGTCACAAGGGAATTACATAAGCACTTCTCGAAGTTTTATGAAAACTATTTAAAAGGTGTAGACGGAAAAACGGATAAAGTGGGTGTTTGGATTTCTGGATTTTTCGGTTCAGGTAAATCCCACTTCCTTAAAATCCTATCCTACCTTTTGAAAAACAACCCTGTTAAAGGCAAAAAGCCGATTGACTTTTTTGAAGATAAAATTTCTGACCCTCTAGTCTACGCCAATATGAAACGTACCGCTGACGTACCCACTGAAACTATCTTATTTAACATCGATTCTAAGAGTCCACTAGATAATAAATCAAAAGAGGATGCGATTTTAAGAGTTCTCCTTAAAGTGTTTTATGAACATCGTGGTTATTATGGTGATAATCCGGTTGTCGCAGAACTAGAAAAGTATTTAGATGAAGAAGGTTCCTTAGAAGCATTCAAAGATGAATATGAAAAAGTTGCAGAAGAACCGTGGCTTAACCGCCGTCACTCTTTTTATTTTGATACCCATTATGTAAAAGAAGCCTTAATCAAAGCAACAGATATGACCGAAGAAGCTGTTGACAATTGGCTTAATTACGGTGCGGAAAATATCGAAGTAAGTATTGAAAAATTTGCTCATGATGTAAAAAAATATATCGATACGAAAGAACCCAACTTTCATCTTGTCTTTCTCATTGATGAGATCGGTCAATATATTGGTGATCGTCGTGACTTGATGTTGAATCTTCAAACGGTGACTGAAAATTTAGGGGCCATATGCGGGGGAAGAGCTTGGGTGATGGTTACGTCACAGGAAAGTATCGACTCCATTGTCAAAGTAAAAGGGGATGACTTCTCTAGAATCCAAGGAAGATTTGATACTCGTTTATCCCTTTCTTCTATTTCTGTCGATGAAGTCATCCAAAAACGTATTTTAGAGAAAAAGGATTATGCAGAAGATAAACTTAAAGCCATCTATCCAGAAAAAGGTCCTATTCTAAAAAACGTCATTAGTTTTCGTGACAGTACAGCTGATTTGCAAGGATTTGAAGATTCACAAGAATTTTCGGATGTTTATCCGTTTGTTCCCTACCAATATCGATTACTGCAAAACGTCTTTGAACAAATAAGAAAACATGGGTCTTCAGGTAAGCACTTATCTGAGGGAGAGCGTTCGATGCTTTCTGCTTACCGGGAAGCTGGAATCCGGTTTATGGAAGAGAGCGAGGGCACACTTATTCCATTTTATGCTTTTTACGATACCATTAGAGAATTCCTACAACCGACTGTATCTCGAGTTATCGAAGGAGCAGCAGAAAATCCTAAACTTCAGGACGATCCATTTAACATTGAGCTTTTAAAAGTCCTGTTTATGATCAAATACGTGAAAGAACTACCGGCTAATATTGACAATATTGCTACATTAATGGTCTCACATATTGATGAAGATAAATTAGAGTTGAAAGAAAAAATAAAAGCAACATTAAGAAAGCTCATTAGCCAAACCCTTATTCAAAAAAATGGAGAAGAATATATTTTCTTAACTGATGATGAACAAGATGTCAATCGTGAAATTAAGTCAGTTATGGTTGAAGAAGTAAAAATAAAAAAACAACTCGCTGAGTATATTTTCGAAGACTTATATGAAATGAAGAAGTATCGTTACTCTAAATGGTATGACTTTTCATTTAATCAAAAAATGGATGAAAAAAATCACGGAAACCAAACAGCGAGTATTGGCATAAATATTCTGTCTCCACTTTCAGAGCATTATCATAAATCTGATCAAGAATTAATGATGATGTCTAGCGCGGAAAATGAAGTAATCATTAAACTGGGTGGCGAGGAATCTTATGTAGACGAATTGGAAGAAGCACTCAGAATTGAAGAATATAGGCGTGGTCGTAATATTGCCCAACTCCCGGAAAACATTCAAAACATCCTTAATAATAAACAAGTCGAAGTGAGAGACCGTCGTCGTCGTGTCCGTGAATTGTTAGAAGAAGCCATTAAAAATAGTACTTTCTTTATTAAAGGAACAGAAGTGGATATTAAAGGCTCAACGGTTCAGGATAAAATGGACGAAGCCTTTAAGGTCCTCGTAGAAAATATTTATAAACATCTACCACTGATTCAGGAATTTACTAGTCAAGAGAGTGAACTAAAAGCCTTTTTAGTTGCGGATCATGATCAAATCACATTAGACGATGCAGCAATGAGGAACCCGAATGAGCAAGCGAAGCAAATGATTGATGAATTTATACGCCTGCAAGCAGAATTAAATAAGCAAATTAGAATTAAACCACTCTATGACCGATTTGGGGATGTGCCATATGGCTGGAGAGAGCCCGATATAGCTCGTTTGATTGCCGAACTCTTAAAAGAACAACGCATTCGCATTCGTTATAATGCGGAGTATTTAGAACCGAGAGAAAATGCGAATACGCTCATGACTACTTTCACACGTCCAAAAGAAGCGGATAAAGCGATTATTATTGTCCGACAAAAAGTTGATGAAAGCTTACTACGCTCGGTGAAACGCATTGCCCGCGATTTATTCGACAAACGTGATCTAGCAGATGATGAAGACGGCTTAATTAAAGATATTCGAAATTTAATCGAGATGAAAGAAGAAGAGATTCATAAATACAAAGAGAGATATGAAGGGCGAAGTTATCCAGGTATGAGTTTACTCAATAAAGGTCTGGAATATTTCTCACAATTTGATAGAGGTATTGATAATCTAACTTTCTTTACACGGTTTAAAGAGTTAGAAGATGATCTTGCGGATTGGTTTGAAGATATTCAATCTGTGAAGAGCTTCTTTAATTCAAATCAGCAAAACATTTACGACACAGGTCTTCAAGCGATTGAGACATATGAAGAAGTCAAAGCCTATGTCCAAACTGAAGAAGTAGAAGCGGCTATGAATCAATTGAATGATATTTTAAATGATCCAATTCCATATGGAGGAATAAAAGATATTCCAGAACTTGTTCATAAACTAGACGAACAAATCAACGCCGTCCTGACAGAGAAAAAAGAAGCGGCTAAAGAAAAGATCCAACTCGATTTCGATGAAGCCTCTTTACAAGCGGGTCAGTATGGTGTTTCAAACCGGACGAAAGAGCGAATTCAAACAGAGTATAAGAACATGCTCACATTATTAAATTCCTATACAGACATATTTAAAGTCGACGCCATGATTACACGAAGTAACTCTTACAGAATAAAAGCGATCCAAGAGATTCAAAGGGAAATTACTGAGTGGCAAAGACAAAAAGAATTAGAGCAGAAAAAAAGAAGAGATGCACAGGTTACTGAACCAGCAAGTGTAGAACCAGAACCTGTCATTCAAAAAGAAACTGTTAAACTATCAGAGCTTATGACAATTACCACACTGTCCTCTGAAGAAGATGTTGATAAATATGTTAATACGTTATCGAATAAACTGAAACAGATTATTCGATCAAACAAAGAAATAGAATTTAAAGAGTAAAGGATGAAAGTCCAATGAATAAATCAGCTTTAAGAACCTTTGCCATTAATGCCCGCAAAGAATTACTTGAACGCGTTGAGTTACAAGCGAGAAAAATAGGGATTACGAAAGATAAGATAGAAGATGCCTCTTTTGAAAGTTCAGATGCCGTCTTTATTAATGGCAAGCCACTAACAGATGTCGAACGAAAACAACGAAACAAGCTTGTTAACCGTATCAAAGACATTGGCTTTGACCAGGTGATGGAAGAAACAGCTTATACCTGGTTCAACCGTTTCGTTGCCCTTCGTTTTATGGAAGTCAATGATTATTTACCAACAAAGGTTCGTGTCCTATCTTCTGAAACAAAAGGTAGTACCGAACCCGATATGATTAAAGAAGCACTGTCTCTTGATCTACCTATCGATAAAGAATATGTTTATGATTTAAAAATGGATAATAATACAGAGGAACTTTTTAAATACTTAATCAAACTTCATTGTAATGATTTAAATCGATACATGCCGTTCATGTTTGAGACGATTGAAGATTATATGGCGATCCTTTTTCCAGAAGGATTGCTCGGAACGGATTCTTTTGTGCAGGAAATGATTGATACAGAGAAGATACCGGAAGAGGACTGGCAGCAGGTTGAAATTATCGGATGGCTTTATCAGTATTATATTGCT
>DATGSY010000188.1:0-5501 GCA_035302125.1 Atopostipes sp. | reverse complement strand
GTTTAGATATTGTAATGCGGCACGACCGGTACCATCGGTAGTAACATCTCTTAGCATGTCGTATAAAATATAGTTAGTGGTTTCAGACCAAACACGAGTAGGGTTTAATTCATGTTGATAAACAACTTCACCTGCTGCATTTTCAATTCGCTCAATAACATATGGTTCATTATAAACTCCTTTGTTACCAATTGCTGAGTAGGCAGCAGCTAATTCAGTAGCTGTTGGTCCGTAATCATATCCACCAAGCGAAGTCGACGGATATGAAAAAGCCTCATCACTAATAGCTTCTGGCCCCATTCCTAAAGCACGAATATATTTCCCAGGGTTAATACCTTCATCAAGCATTGCTAGATAAATTTTAGTGTTTGGAATGTTTTGAGATTGTTGCAGCCAGTATCTGGCATCGCGCCAATCATTTGTGGTGCGTCCAAAGTTTTCGATATTATGTGTTCCAGTCACGCCATCCGGTACGATGAGTTCCGTATCCGGTACAATCGTTGCTGGAGTGATAAAGTGTTCAGCTAATGCTGGTCCATAAGTAATTAAAGGTTTAATAACCGAACCAGAACTTCTACGAGAATCAAACGCAATATTGAAATTCTCCAATTCATAGTCACGGCCACCAACAAAAGCAATCACTCGACCGGTTTCATTTTCAGTAAGCGTTCCAGCCACTTGTGTCGGATACTCTATCGTTTGGGTTTCGCCATTATCATCGGTATAAGTAACCACTCGTGTGTCTCCGAATTGGTCTTGCGTTTCTGTCACTCGTTGTTGAATGGCATGGTGAATTTCAGAATCAATCGTACTAAATATCTTGTACCCATTGTTTCTCATCTCATAGTCCGCTGAATCATAATATTCTTGCCTCAAGGCAGGGTCGTTAGTCAATTGTTCTTCAGTGATTCCATCTTCTTCAAGCATGATATCCATAATAATACTTCTTGCTTCGCGTTCCACTAAATCATATTCATAGGAATATGACGAATTATGTTCGTCCTCACTAGATCGTTGTAAAAAGTCAGCTGTAACATCATAATTAACAGCTTCTTGATAAACGTCTTCTGTAATATACCCCTCGCGGAACATACTGTAGAGGACCTCACGTTGTCTGTAAAGACCAGCCGAATGGTCCTCTTTCACTTCACCAGTTTGCGTATAAGGACTATAAGAAATCGGACTCTGCGGCAATCCAGCTAAAAATGCAGCTTGTGGCAGAGTGACCTCTGAAGCGGACACTCCAAAAATACCTTGAGCCGCTTCTTCAATCCCTGCGATATTTTGTCCTAAATTATTTCGTCCAAATGGGGATACATTCATATAAGCTTCTAAAATTTGATCTTTTTCAAAATGGTTTTCTAAATGCATCGCATATAAAATTTCGACAGCTTTTCGTGAGTGAGTGACCTCACTACTTAAAATTTGCTGTTTGATCAACTGCTGTGTAAGGGTTGAGCCACCTGAAATATTTGAAGCATTTGATAACTCCTGTGCCGCTGCACGAATAATGGCTTTAGGTACCACACCTTCGTGTAAAGAAAAGTTCTCGTCTTCCGTAGCAATCACTGCGTTGATGATAAATGGAGAAATATTTTCCAAATTAACGGGCGTTCGAATAAGATCAGAACGTAAATCACTTATTTCAGAGTTATCTGCATAATAAAGGGTAGATTTTCGATTATAATCATTGACTTGAGCTTGCATTTCAGCTTTTGTAGGCATTGGTGCATCCTCAACTAATGAAGCAAAGTAGCCAAGTGCAGCTCCACCTCCTAAAAATACAATAATCGCTAAAATGAGCACAATAAAGCCAATTAATTCTTTGGCTACTCGATAAAATATATCAAAGTAGTAACTAAATGTACTTCCGAACTTTTTAAGTTTTTCATAATCATTGTTGTTCTTTGAACTCAATCATGACACCTCCGGTCAGATAGGATATTTGTTTGGAATTCTTTTAAATAAAATCATCGTAATGATAAATAATTATAGCAAATAGCGACACTATAAGCAAAATTGCTTTAGCCTGTCAGTGCGCTATTATACCAGTATAATTAAGTAAGGAAAAGAGTTTTTTTAAATAATCCGAATTTTATTATTGAAACAAAACGGCCTTGTGATTAAATAAAAGTTATGCGTATAATATGTTCATATTCAATATAGAATGAAAGGGTTAAACTTTTAAAAGTTTTGAATTATCGATCATTTAACATCCTTTAGGGGGGAACATATGCATAGTATTAAAGGAGTACTTGTTGTCTTAAGTTTATTGCAATTTATTACTTTACCGTCGTTTTGGCAGTCTGAATTTTATGTATTTTTTCTTTGGATAATCGCTTTTCAATTACTCTGGTTTTATATAGAAACAAGGAAACTTAGAAAAATGATGTTGGGCTTATTAGCTGTCTTTGCAATGGTCAATTCGATATTATTACCCGAATTCCCCCTCTTGATGTATGCCCTATACGCCATAGATATCAGAGAAGAATTCTCGCGAGTTCAAGCAGGCGTTATATTTGGAAGTCTGTTTTTACTTCAATCAGGAATTTGGGCTTTTTTCATCGGATGGCCTGAAAGAAGCATCTTAATAACGACGCTGGCCATTATCATTATAGCTTTTTGGAGTACAGAGCAGGCGCAAGTTATTAAGCGTAGGAATGAACAGCATTATGCATTTTTACTTGCCCAAAATGAATGGAAAGACAAAAACGACTTATTGAAAATGCAGATGCAATCTATGGAAGAAGTCTACACTTTGAATGAAAGAAATCGGATATCGCGTGATTTACATGATTCCATAGGACATACACTTTCTACTCTTGTTATTCAGTTGGCGGCAATTGAAAAATTAACTGAAAAGAAAGCACCGCGTGCATCCAAAATGTTAAAAGATCTCCATGAGTTCACTAAAAAAGGGCTTGACAATGTCCGGGAAGTCATACATGAAATGAAACCTGAAAAATATGACCGAATTGCTTTTATCGAAAAAATCAATCAATTGATTAAAGAATTTGAAACAAACACCCATGTTCAAGTTTATTTTAATCAAAATGAGTTGTTGTGGCCCTTAAACGAAGAACAAGAACAAATGGTCTTTCGTGCGATTCAAGAGTTTCTTGCAAACACATTGAAGCATAGTGAAGCAACCGAGGTCAGGATTCAAAATCATTTTACAGAATCCACGCTAATCTTAACCATGCAAGATAACGGAAAAGGCACCGATGAAATCACCCCGCAAATGGGATTAACGGGTATGAAAGAACGAACAAAGCTCTTAGGCGGAAAAGTGAGTATCCAATCAGCCGCGAATAATGGTTTTAAAGTTCGAATTGTGTTACCTAAAGGAGGTCATGTAAATGTCCCAACTCTCAAGGAAAGTTCTGCTCGTAGATGATGAACAATTAATTAGAAGTGGATTGGCGATTTTACTCGATAGTTATTCGGATATTGACATTGTTGGTCAAGTAGCCAATGGAAAAGAAGCCGCTGAGTTTTGTGAATCAAATGAAGTGGATCTCGTATTAATGGATATTCGAATGCCTGAAGTCAACGGCATTGAAGGAACGAAAATCATCAAATCCAAACAACCAGAGATTAAAGTACTCATTTTAACGACTTTTCAAGATGCTGAATATATCGCACAAGCGATGCGTTTAGGTGCTTCTGGATATTTATTGAAAGACAGTAGTAGCGAAGAAATTTATGAAAGTATAAACATCGTGATGAATGACAATATCGTTTTAGATGGAAACATTGGTATGGAAATTGCTTCTCTTGCGGATGCCCCAAATGAAATGCTATTTGAGGCTGAAAAATACCAATTGTCAGAAAAAGAGGTTCGCATCATCCAATTGGTGGCCAGCGGTTTAAGCAACCAAGAGATCGCAGATCAAATGTTTTTATCTATCGGTACGATCAAAAATAACATCAGTACTATCTTAAGTAAGCTCGAGTTACGTGACCGCACACAATTGGCGATTTTTGCTTTTGAAGAAGGTCTAATGCAATAAATCAATCCTTCTACTGCTCTCATTCTTTTTGAAGATGAGAGCAGTTTTTAAATACAAAAAATGACTTAAGTCACGATTTTTCGTTACCTGAGTGAATAGGCAACGAATCTCTGTAAAGATATAATAAATATAACAAAACACGGGAGGCGACGAGATGAGTTACGTAGAGATACGGAATGTTTATAAAAATTATGGAGAACATCAAGTCTTGGATAATGTTTCATTTGAGATTGAGCAGGGGGAGCGATTTGGATTAATTGGACCGAATGGTGCAGGGAAGTCTACACTGATCGATGTCATGACAGGGTTAACCCCCCTGAATTCGGGTGACATTTACATTGATCAAAAAAAAGTGCCAAAAGACATCGTTAAAATTAGAGAACAAATTGGTTTGGTCCCACAAGAGATTGCATTGATGCAAGAGTTAAATGCGCCTGCGAATTTAGAATATTTTGGTGGTTTATATGGATTGTCCGGTAAGAATCTTAAGAAGCGGATAGAAGAAGCATTGGAGATTGTAGGTTTGGAAACCCAACAGAAAAAAGCGGTCAAAACTTTTTCAGGCGGAATGCAAAGACGGTTGAATATTGCCGCTGGAATTCTTCATCGACCAAAATTCTTAATCCTAGATGAGCCAACGGTTGGTGTCGATCCTCAGTCTAGAAATAAAATCTTCGAGTTCATTAAATACTTGAATGAAGAGCACAATACAACCGTTTTATATACCTCTCATTATATGGAGGAAGTAGAAGCTTTATGTAACCGATTGTTCATTTTGGATAACGGCGAACAAGTGGGGTACGGTTCCCAAGAAGAAATCAAACAACTGGTCCAAGACCATGTGAAATGGCTGATAGAGGTCGAACAGTTGCCTTTAGACATCGAAGAAAAATTAAACAAACATCTAAAAGGCGTTGAACAGATTTTAATTGAAAACAATGAAATTCATCTCATCGTTGATCCAGTGGATTTTAACACGCAACAACTCATGGAAGTTATTACACAATACAATATGGAACTAATCACACTAAAAAAAGAAGAATTAAGCTTAGAGGAAGCATTCTTGCAACTAACTGGAAAAACACTACGAGACTAGGGAGGGGAAAAAATGTCAAGATTTTGGATCTATTTAAAAACGAATCTGCGAGCTGATTTAAAACAAATCCATCTGATTATAGGAATGTTCTTACTTTTACCCTTATTTTTCACCTTGCTGATGGGCTTTTCTTTCGGTTCTGGTTTCGTTCCAGAAGCAACTATAGAACCCATTGAAATCTCTCTTCAAAATGACGACGAAGGTGAACTCGGAGGTTTGTTGTTCGATACGCTGTCTAGTGGACCGATGGAAGAATATATTGAAGTTGTAGAAGAAGATGCTGATTTCCATTTGCAGATACATTCGGACTACAGCGAGAATATTGAAAATACACGGGTAACCATTGAAACCAAAGAAAATAGTTCTTCAGAAGAAAACATGTTACAACAATT
>DATGSY010000187.1:0-2076 GCA_035302125.1 Atopostipes sp. | reverse complement strand
AAGATGCTAACTTGGAACAATATACGCTGACATATGATTATCCGTCATTTAATATCGAAGAACTGAAAAAAGACGGAGAAGATCCAGCTGAAATCAAAGAACGTTATACCCAACTACCGGACGACTTGCCAAACAGAGTATCTACGCTAGCCGAGGAAATTACATCACCATTTGAAACACGGTATGAACAAGTCTCGGCGATAGAAAAGTATTTTGGTCAGAGTGGTGAATATAAATATCAAATAGCGGATGTGCCCGTGCCAGAGGCGAACCAAGATTATGTGGACCAATTTTTATTTAATTCCCAAGTTGGCTATTGCGATAATTATTCAACTTCGATGATTGTTATGCTTAGAACTCTCGATATTCCAGCAAGATGGGTCAAAGGCTTTACCAGTGGTGAACAGGTGACAACGGAGACTGCTAAGGATTTAATCCCAGATGACTACAATGTTTATGATGTGAAAAATACTAACGCTCACTCTTGGGTTGAGGTGTATTTCCCCGATGTGGGCTGGGTACCATTTGAACCAACACAAGGTTTTTCAAATCCGACTGAATTTTATACGGAAGTTAACTCGTTTGAAGATGATGATACACTTGAGGCAGAAGAACCCGAGGATTCAGAGGGTGAAAATGAAGAAGAATCATTAGAAGAGGATATAGAAGATCCGGAATCTGAGGCTGACGAAGATGAAGAAGCTACAGAGCAGGAAGTTGGTTTCACACTTAAGCGATGGCATCTTGGTGTAGGTGCAGGTGTACTGGTATTAATTTTGATCATTATGTTCATTAAAAGGTACCATATTCAAGCTATTCTTTTAACCAAAAAATTGGAACGTGAAAGAGATGTTGCATCCTTTCAAACAGCTTATCATTTTCTTTTAAAGTTACTCGAGAAAAAAGGAAGTGGAAAAAATCCGCAGCAAACCTTAAGAGAGTATGCTAAAAATATTGATAGTCTGTATTCAAGTCAATCAATGAGATTATTAACGAAGGAATATGAGCAAATTTTATATAATAACAAGCAGGTTACCTTCAAAAGCAATGAACTTCCTCAACTATGGAAAGACTTAGTTGAAAAAGTTTTAAGTTGACCCTGTAAAATTTGATGAGTAAAATATATGAATATTAAATGAGATTTTATCTTTAGTGTAAGTAATAATGACGAATGGGAGCGGGCATCGTGGACAATAAAAGAGAAATGATTTTGATAATAGATTTTGGCAGTCAGCATAATCAACTTATCACTAGACGAATTAGAGAATTAGGCGTTTACAGTGAATTGCATTCTCATAAGATAAGCGTTGATGAAATTAAAAAAATGAACCCTAAAGGAATTATTCTTTCAGGTGGCCCTCACAGTGTCTATGATAAAAATCAATTCCGCTGTGATCCAAAGATTTTCTCTCTTGGCATTCCTGTTCTAGGTATTTGCTATGGAATGCAACTAATGGCCATTCATTTTGATGGGGAAGTTGAAAAAACTTCAGAGCGGAAATATGACAAGGCACCAATCGAATTAACTACCGAGGTTGGACTTTTAAAAGACACTGCTAAAAACCAAACCGTTTGGATGAGTTACGGGGACAGAGTGATTCAAGCACCGGCTTCATTTGAAGTTGATGCCACAAGTGAATTAATACCGGTTGCCGCCATGAGCGATAAACAGAATAAATTATACGCTATTCAGTTTCATCCAGAGGTAAATGACACAGAATACGGTGTTCAGCATTTGAAGCAGTTTGTTTATGATGTTTGCGAATGTCAAGGCAATTGGACCATTGAAAACTATATTAAATCCGAAGTGGACAATATAAAACAAACGATTGGGAATAAGAAGGTGTTATGTGCCTTAAGTGGAGGGGTCGATTCTTCAGTTGTTGCCGCTCTAATTCATAAAGCCATTGGCGATCAATTAACATGTATTTTCGTCGATCACGGTCTACTGCGTAAAAATGAGGCCAATGACGTGATGGATGTTTTTGCGGAAGATTTCCATATGAATATAATAAAAGTAGATGCCGCTGACCGCTTTCTAACAAAGCTTAAAGGTGTTAGCGATCCGGAACAAAA